>JADCHX010000022.1 GCA_020248265.1 Rhodocyclaceae bacterium | reverse complement strand
TGTCACCAACCGGCATATTCAGGCCACTCGATTTTCGGCATATTCAGGCCAGTACGCTGCCGTCACGAGCATCTCGTAGCGGGTTAATCTTGGTTGGATTTGGCCGTCTTGGCAAGGCTTCGGGGTCGAGCGCTCGGGGCGAGCTTGGGCGCGCGGAATGACTGCCCGTCGAGCGTGAGGCAGTAGGCGTTGTGGCGCAGCCGATCCAGGGTTGCGGCGGCCAGCAGGCGGTTGGTGGGGAAGGCCTGATCCCACTCGGGGAAGTCGAGGTTGCTGGTGACGATGGTGGCGGCGGTCTCGTAGCGTTCGGCGATGAGGTCATGCAGGTCTTCGTCGGCGGGCGTACGCAGGGGCTTCAAGCCGAAGTCGTCGATGATGAGCAGGGGCACGCGGGCGAATGCCGCGAGGCGACGCTCGTAGCCGCCGTTGGCACGAGCGGCGTTGAGGCTGGCGGTGAGCTGGGCGCAGGTGGTGAAGACGGTATCCACGCCCTGGCGGATCGCGCACTGGCCAAGGGCCTGGGCCAGATGGCTCTTGCCAGTGCCGCTGGGCCCCACGATGAGAATCGGTGCGCGTTCGGCGAGGTAGCGTCCGGCCGCCAGGTCGTTCACGAGCGTGCGGTTGAGCGCGGGCAGGCGCTCGAAGTCGAATTGCTCGAGCGTCTTGGTGGTGCGGAAGTTCGCACGGCGCTGCCGCAGACTGAATTTCTTCTGCTCGCGCCGAGCCACTTCGTCGCCGATGAGGGCAGCCAGGAAGTCCACGTAGGGCATCTTGCCGGCGATGGCCTGCCGGTTACGCTCGTCGAGCGAATCGAGGATGCCCGAGAGGCGAAGCAGCTTCAGTTGCGGGGCGAGTTCAGGTGCGGGGTTCATGGGGCAGATACTCCTTGCGGTTCATTGCAGCCGGCCGGGCTGCGCGGTAAAGAGGTCCTGGGCGTTGCGGGTGAAGCGAGCGGCTGCGGCGTAGGCTTGAGCAGGCGCGAGGCTGGGCAGGCTCAGGTGGTCGTGGCCGCCGACGAGGATGTTCTTCACCCAGCGGTACTGCAGCGTGTCGAAGGCCAGCGCCCGGGCGCAGGCGGCCTCGAGCCGGGCGGGCCCGTAGGTCTGCTCCAGGCGCAGCACGTTCTGGGCGCTGCGCAGGCGCTCCAGGATGGCGTCGCCGAACAGCGCACTGATGAAGGCGGCGCAGGCTGTCCCGACCGCACTGGCTTGCTTCAGGCAGTACTCGCGATCGTGGGCGAGGAAGGCTGCCGCGTCGGGTGGCAGATGGTCGCGCACGGTGATGCGCTCGCCGCGCCGCTGCGCGCGCGGGTGGGTGTGCAGGTGCTGGTAGTGGTGGAAGATCGCCACCGAGCAATCGCTCACCTTGATCCACAGACGCTGGCCGACCAGCGTGAAGGGCGCCGAGTACAGCGAGGTGTCGAGCTTCAGATGACAGTCGCGGTGCAAGGTGGCCCGATGCCAGGTGCCCAGGTCCGGGGCGATGACGGGCAGCGGCAGCAGCGTGTGACGCTCCAGCGCGAACAGCTCCAGCGGTGCCTTGCGTGTGGTGCCGTGGATGCGCTCGCCGGCCTCGTTCATCACCCATTGGCGCGCCTGCGCGTTCAGGTCGGCGATGTCGCGGATCTCGCGCAGCGGCAGGAACCCGCGCTTGACGAACTTCACGCCGGCCTCGACGATGCCCTTCTTCTGCGGGTCATGCGGCGGGCATGGATCGATCTTGAACCCGTAGCCCAGCGCGCACTCGCCGTAGGCGCGCTGGACAAGCGGATCGTTGGCGCAGGCCCGCGTGATCGCGCACTTGGCGTTGTCGATGATCAGGCGCCGGGGCACGGCACCGAACCACTCGAAGGCGCGCCGGTGGCAGCCCAGCCAGGTGGCGACTGACTGGTCCCAGACGAACTCGACATACTGATGACGGCTGAAGCACAGCGTCATCACGAACGCCCAGGTGCGCCGCTCGACGCCATCGGCATCGCGCAGCATCGGCCCGGCGCCGAAGTCGACCTGTGCGGCTTCCCCCGGCGCGAAGTGCAGCCGCACGGTCGCCTCGGGCACCTGCGCGCTATGGATGCCGGCGATCATGCGGTACACCGCCGAATAGCTGCCCGTGTAGCCGTGGTTGCGCTTGAGCGCGGCGTGGATGGTGGTGCCCTGCACGCCTTCCTCGACCCAGGCAGTGACCTGCGCGCGCCAGGGCTCCACGCTGCTGACCGTGCTGCGCGCGCGTCGCGGCTGCCCGAGCAGCGCGGCCAGCTCGCCCTCCTCGGGCAATGCTCGATCGGGTGCAAGCCAACCCTGCTCAGCGGCGATGGCGCGAAACGCTGCCACCTTCTCCCGGCCCATCAACCCCGAGCGGGCGAGTTCCCGGTCGGTGTCGCCCGCGCGCAGCCGCGCAAGCGCTTGGCGGTACTGAAACATCTCGATTCTCCGTCGGGCCACCGGCGTCTCCTGCAGGCAAAAGCCCGCACGGTACCGGCAGCGGTGATCAGATCGAGATGCTCATGACGGTTGGGGTGGGTGGCCGGAATATGCCGAAAACGCCTGGCCGGAATATGCCGAAAACCAGACTGCCTGCTGCCACCCCAAAGTGGCCTGATTACGCCGAAAACGAAGTGGCCGGATTATGCCGAAAGGTGACAGTCGCTGCGTCGGCCGCGGGGTTGAGCCTTCTTCTTGCGGTCTCGCGCCGCCGTGGCGCGCGCAGCCGCTCCGGCGGAGCTTGGCGTTGCAGCCTGGGGCGTCGTGTTGGCGAGGGCCGGCGAGGCTCAGGCGGCGACGTCCTGCTCCGCAACACGCGCCCGACCCTTGGGCGGCGGCTGCGGATTCAGGCCCGGGGGCGTCAGGATCTTCTTGCGTATTCCGACCGAGCGTGACGGGCCAATCCGGCCGAACGTGATCGGTGCGTCCGGCGAACGTGACCGCCTGTAGAGAGCGTGTTCGATCTCGACACGGCCATCGCCGAGCTGCTGCCCGCGCTCAACGAGCGCCCCTTCCAGCGCCTGCCGGGCAGCCGGGCGAGCACCTTCGCCGAGATCGACCGGCCGGCGCTGCAGCCGCTGCCGTCAAGCCGCTACGAGATGGCGCGCTTCAAGCGCGCCCGCGTGCACATCGACTACCACGTGCAGGTGGAGGGCCACTTCTACAGCGTGCCCCATGCCCTGGTGGGGCAGGAGATCGAGGTGCGCATCACCGCCTCGGCCATCGAGTGTCTGCACCGCGGTCGGCGCGTGGCCGCCCATGGGCGCAACCCCCGTCAGGGGGTCTACACCACCGTGGCCGAGCACCTGCCGGCGGCGCATCGTGCCCATCTCGAATGGACACCCACGCGGTTGATCGAATGGGGGCGCCGTATCGGAGTGGCCTGCGCCGAGGTGGTCGAACGCATGCTGGCAGAGCACAAACATCCCGAGCACGGCTACCGGCGCTGCCTCGGACTGCTCAGCCTTGCCCGCACCTACGGCCCGCAGCGCCTGGAGGCCGCCTGCGCCCTGGCGCTGCAACTGGGGAGCTGCCGCTATCGCAGCGTGCGCGACATCCTCGCCAACCACCGCGACCGCAGCCCCGGCAGCGATGAGGGCGACTGGACGAGCCCCTCGCACGAGAACGTGCGCGGCCCCGGCTACTACCAGTGACCGGGGGAGACGACCATGATGCATCACGCCACTCTCACGCAGTTGCGGGCCCTGAAGCTGTTCGGCTTCGCCGCCGCATTGGAAGAGCAGGCCGCACAGCCCCAGGTCCAGTCGCTGAGCTTCGAGGAACGCTTGGCCCTGCTGGTGGACCGGGAGAGCTACCTGCGCGATGAGCGTAAGCGCACCCGTCTGCTGCAGCGGGCGAAGCTCAAGTACGCCCAGGCGGCCATCGAGGATCTGGACGCCCGTCCGGGTCGCGGCATCGATCGCAGTGGGCTCATTGCACTGGCCCTGAGCGACTGGGTTGCCCGCGGCGACACGCTGCTCCTCACCGGCCCCACGGGCGTGGGCAAGACGTGGCTCGCGTGCGCACTGGCGCAGCACGCCTGCCGGCGCGGACACTCGGCGCTGTATCTCCGGGTGCCGCGCCTGGCCGACGAACTGAAGCTGCTGCACGGCAGTGGCGGCTTCGGACGCTGGCTGATCGCGCTGGCCAAGACCGAGGTTCTGGTGCTGGAATCCCGTCCTGGTGGGTCGCGGCCTGGTCGCCTAGCTTTGCGGGGTCGTTTGAAATTCCTATGCGCTCGTTTGAAGTTCCTATGCGCCTTCCCAAAGATTTGCTGCATCTGCACGCACGACGCCTCTGGTCTCCTTGGCCGCCTCGGCCGAGCGCAGGGCCAAGCCGAGCACCTCGGTGGCCACCACGGCGAAGCCGCGGCCGGCCTCGCCGGCGCGGGCCGCCTCGATGCCGACGTTGAGAGCCAGCCGGTTGGTCTGGAAGGCGATCTCATCGATCACGCCGACGATCTGGCTGAACGCACCTGCGAGACAATCGCGCAGCGCCAGCATTCAGCCGGACTGTGTCGCCGACGCATAGTCGCTGAGTAACCAAACGGCGCAAATCGCGATACCGCTCGCGACGAAGAACCCCTGGGCTCCCATGACCAGCGATGGGGCCAACAAGGCTGCAGCAATCAGCGTGGGGCCGACGAGCATTTCGACCAGGGCGTGCAAGCGCATGGGGATGATCTTCACGAGGCCAAGCGGCATGTCGGTCAGGACGGTCATTGCCAGGTGAACACCTGCGAGCAGGTAGGCGAGCACGGCGGGTGCGCCCGAGAACCCGAGTAGCGTCGGTGCGGAAGCAAAGGCGATTACCGTGGCGTAGTCGAGAATGCTGTGGATCGAGGCGTTGAGAATCTTCATGGTCGTTGTTCCTTTTTGGAGCGCTTGGTACAGTACTGGGCAAGGCTCTGCGCTCTCAAGCGCCTCACCCAGTGTTCAGATTGGTGGGGATGCTTGAAGCGTGAACAAAAGCGCCTGCTTCGCTGCCCTGATCTCTTCCTCGAGGAGCCCGGCCTTTGCCAGCACCAGGATGCCCTGGATGCCGGCGACGGCATGCAATGCGAGCGCGGATACGGCGCTATCCGGCAGGACGCGTCCGTCGCTATCGGCGAGGCTGAGCGCCTTAGCGAAATAGCGCCGCAGGAGACGCACGCCCTGATTGAGGCGGTTGCGCACGGTTTCGTCTTGCGCCCCCATCTCGAGGGCCGTGTTGCCAATCAGGCAGCCGCGCCAACCGACCGTCCTTCCTTCTTGATCGCGTGCTACGGTCAAGATCGCGTCGAGCAGCCTGGCGGCCGCTTCGTCCCGATGCTTCACGCCCTCGAGCGCTCTGGCCAGGACGTGATCGACCGCGCTGAGATAGCGGTCGAGGACGGTAAGGAACACCGCATGCTTGGAGGCAAAAGCGTTATAGAAGCTCGCCTTGCCAAGCCCCATCGCGTCCAAGAGTTCGGGCATGTGCGTTCCTTCGTAGCCCTGCCGCCAGAAAAGGGGCAGCGCACTGGCAATGACGGCGTCGGGATCGAACAGCTTGGGGCGCATAGGAAAATATTAGACCGATTGCTCCAATATGTCAATCGGTGGCACTTGCTGCGGGAACCGCCAGGCAGGCAGTCCATCCACAAGAACATACACTGCATCTCTTCGTTCGAGCTCTCGAGCTCTTCGACCGAGGATTCCAGTTCCTCGTGCGGCGTGCTCGCTTGATCCTGCTGCTCGACGAGGGCGCCTCGCGCCAGACGATCATGGGCGAGCTGCGCTGTGATTCGCGGTTTTTGTCGACGTGGAAGTCGCGATTCGAAGTGGATCGCCTAGCAGGGCTTTACGCTGTCATGGCCCACGTGCACCCCGCGCGTGGGGGTGATGTTGATCTGCGCGTTCGCCTGCCCCAGGCAGACGCATGCGCACGAGCCGGCTGCGCGTGTCGTAGGCGCTCTGCCCCTGCTGGCCCAGCGGGTTGGTCTCGGTCAGGCGGTTCTGGTTGCGGCGGGCGACCCACGCGATTGCTGGCGACGCGTTCGGGTCTTCATCGCGCCGATGCAAAACTCAAGACTTGACCCCGATTCCTGCATCGCGCCGATGCAAAACTCAAGACCTGACCCCGATTCCTCCGGCTGGCAGCGCTGGTGTGCCATCTGGCCATCGTGTTGGCGAAATGGAAACTTATACGTTACCATTTGGTCCGTGAGCTACCAGACCAAAGAACTGCTACTGCCCGATGGCGGCAGCCCCTTCGCGGAGTGGTTCGGATCGCTCGAGGCCGTCGCCGCCGCCAAGGTGCGTGTGGCGGTGAGCCGGATGGAACAGGGCAACCTGTCCAACGTCGAGTGGTTTCGTGGCATTGGTGAGTACAAGATCGACTGGGGGCCGGGCTTACGAATCTATCTGGCCAAGGACGGTCTGAAGATCATCATCCTCATCGGCGGCGGCACCAAGAAGCGCCAGCAGCAACACATCGACCAGGCGGTAGCGCTGTGGGAAGACTACAAGCGCCGCAAGGCATCCACCTCAAAAAGAGGAAGGTGACATGGCACTGACCCGTGATTTCAAAGAGACTGTGGCTGCGCGCGTGCAGAGCGATCCGGCCTTTGCGCAAGCCCTGCTGGATGAGGCCATCACCCTGTTCGTCAACGGCGAGCCGGAATCGGCCAAACTTGTCCTGCGCGACCTCGTCAACGCCACGGTGGGCTTCGAAGCGCTGGCCGAAGAAATTCACAAGCCCGCCAAGAGCCTGCACCGGATGCTGTCTCGGTCCGGCAATCCGACCATGAGCAATATCTCGGCGGTGTTTGCGGCCATCAAGCGCGCACTCAAGGTAGAGGTACACACCCAGATCATGATGGCCTGATTTCAGGCATCAAACCCCGTCACCGCCTCCCGCTGCGCCACTCCAATGGCGCGCAGCGTGTCGCCGCTGCTGACCACGCAGCTGCCGGGACAGGCCCCCGGGTAGCGCTCGTTGACCGGGGTGTAGTTGTAGTCGTTGTCGAAGTTGCCCGCGGCGTTGGTGGAGGCGAGCGGGTTGCCGTCGACGTAGGTGAAGTGCGCGCTGCCCGCGTTGTCCACCCGGCGCAACACCCGTCCGGACAGGTCGTTGACGAAGCTGCGCGCGCGGCTGGTGGCGAAGGACTCGCTCACCGAGACGACGTTGCCGTTGACGTCGAAGGTGGTGTTGGTCTGTCCAGGCTGGAACCAGGAACTGCTGCCGGAGACGGTCTGCTCGCGGTAGTTGCCGCCGTAGCGGGCGCAGGCGGCTTATCCCCAGTGCTGTCGGGCTCTCCTGAAGCCCTATGCCGGTGAGCCGATTGGGACGAATTTTTGGGACGAATCCGGGGAAACTGGGGGTTCTGAGGGGGGCTACAGCTTGACGTTCTCCCCCTGAAAGCCCCATCATCCCCCCTCTTTGGGGGTTCGAGTCCAATCGCGCCTACCAACATACATCCGGGTACCGGGAGTCTTTCGTGGACTGCAGCAGGTTGGCGAGGGTCCGCATCGAATCCGAGCTGTTTTCCTTCCGTACTCGAACGGCCTCGTCCTGACTGCACCGGTCGAGAGCGCCATCGTCTGAAAAAGTGCGGCTCGACCGCGCTTTTTTTTTCGATCAGGGGTTACCCCATGCCAGACATTCGACTGCCGGACGGTTCGGTGCGCCACTTCGACGCTGCGGTCACGGTTGCCCAGGTTGCGCAGAGCATCGGCACTGGCCTGGCGCGCGCAGCGCTGGCCGGCAAGGTCGACGGCAGGCTGGTCGACACTTCGTACCTGATCGAGCGCGACGTCGAACTCGCGATCGTCACCGACCGTGATGCTGAAGGCGTCGATGTCATCCGCCACTCGACCGCGCACCTGCTGGCGTACGCGGTGAAGGAGCTGTTCCCCGATGCGCAGGTCACGATCGGCCCGGTGATCGAGAACGGCTTCTATTACGATTTCTCGTACAAGCGGCCGTTCACGCCCGACGACCTCGTCGCGATCGAGAAGCGGATGGCCGAACTCGCCAGGCGCGATGTCCCCGTTACCCGCGAAGAGATGCCGCGCGACGACGCGGTCGCCTTCTTCAAGGGGCTGGGCGAGCACTACAAGGCCGAGATCATCGCCTCGATCCCGAGCAACGAGCCCATCTCGCTCTATCGGGAAGGCGATTTCGTCGACCTGTGCCGCGGTCCGCACGTGCCGTCGACCGGCAAGCTGAAGGTGTTCAAGCTGATGAAGCTGGCCGGCGCCTACTGGCGCGGCGACTCGAAGAACGAGATGCTCCAGCGCATCTACGGGACCGCCTGGGCGAAGAAGGAAGACCAGGACGCGTGGTTGCACCAACTGGAAGAAGCCGAGAAGCGCGACCACCGGAGGCTCGGGCGCCAGCTCGACCTGTTCCACATGCAGGACGAGGCACCCGGCATGGTGTTCTGGCACGCCAAGGGCTGGACCATCTGGCAGGAGATCGAGCAGTACATGCGGCGGCTGCTCGATGCCGGCGGCTACAGCGAGGTGAAGACGCCGATGGTGATGGACCGGGTGCTGTGGGAGAAGTCGGGGCACTGGGAAAACTACCGCGAACACATGTTCACCACTGAGTCGGAAAACCGCGACTACGCGGTCAAGCCGATGAACTGCCCCGGTCATGTGCAGATATTCAACAATGGGCTGCGCAGTTACCGCGAGTTGCCGCTCCGGCTGGCTGAATTCGGCTCATGCCACCGTAACGAGCCTTCTGGCGCACTGCACGGATTGATGCGGGTACGCGGCTTCGTGCAGGATGACGCGCACATTTTCTGCACCGAGGAGCAGGTGCAGGGCGAGGCTGGCCGCTTCATCGACCTGCTGCAGAAGGTGTATGCCGACTTCGGTTTCACCGACATCCTGATCAAGCTGTCCACGCGCCCCGCCAAGCGCATCGGTTCGGACGAGGCCTGGGACCGGGCCGAGGCGGCACTGGCCGCGTCGCTCGATGCGAAGGGGCTGCCCTGGGAAGCGAATCCGGGTGAGGGCGCCTTCTACGGCCCGAAGATCGAATTCTCGCTGAAGGATTCGATCGGCCGTGTCTGGCAGTGCGGCACGCTGCAGCTCGACTTCGCGCTGCCCGGTCGGCTGGGCGCCGAGTATGTCGCCGAAGACAACACGCGCAAGGTGCCGGTCATGTTGCACCGGGCGGTGCTCGGGTCGCTGGAGCGGTTCATTGGCATCTTGATCGAAAACCATGCCGGCGCGATGCCGCTGTGGCTGTCGCCGGTGCAGGCTGTCGTGATGAATATCAGCGAGCACCAGGGCGAATATGCGACAGAGCTGGTCGGAAGGCTGCGCGCAGCGGGTATCCGCTGCGAGCCCGACTTGAGGAATGAGAAAATAACCTATAAAATTCGCGAACATAGCGTTGCGAAGGTGCCGTATCTGCTGATCGTTGGCGAGAAGGAGATGGCATCCGGTCGCGCTGCCGTCCGGGCGCGGGGCAACCGTGATCTCGGCGCGATCGGGGTGGATGAAGTAATCTCCCTCCTTCGTGCGGAAATCGACGCCAAGGCGGAGATCAAGGCCACGAACGAAAGCGCGGTTTCCGCACAGGGTGCAGAAACCGCCAGACGTTAGACTGGCTGGCACGGCGCCCGGTTCTTGCCGGCTGCGCGCCAGCGTATTTTCAACGAACCGCACGAGGTGCAGGCATCGCTCAGGAAAAGGAAAAGGAAGCGCGAATCAACGGCGAGATCACGTCGCCCGAGATACGTCTGGTAGGTCTTGAAGGCGAACCGCTGGGGATAGTCAGTTCCGCGCAGGCACTCGCAATGGCCGAGGCTGCGGAAGTCGACCTGGTCGAGATCGCGCCGACGGCGGTGCCGCCGGTCTGCCGGCTGATGGACTTCGGCAAGTTCAAGTACCGCGAGAGCAAGAAGAAGCACGAAGCCAAGCTCAAGCAGAAGCAGATCCAGGTCAAGGAAGTGAAGTTCCGGCCCGGCACTGACGAAGGCGACTACCTGATCAAGATGCGCAACCTGAAGCGCTTCCTGGGCGAGGGAGACAAGGCGAAGATCACATTGAGGTTTCGCGGCCGCGAGATGGCGCACCAGGAGTTCGGCGTCAAGCTGCTCCAGCGCATCCAGTCGGAACTGCTTGAAATCGGCACGGTGGAACAGTTTCCGAAGCTCGAGGGGCGCCAGATGATCATGGTGATCGCCCCGAAGAAGCACTAGGTCGCGAGGCCTGGCAGGGTTCCGGCCCTGAATATCCGGTGCCGCATCCGCGGTACCGGCGCATCACCTGCGCTCCGGCACAGGAAAAAAAGTGGACGGCAGGCTCCCTAAGCATTCCCGATGAGGGAATCGCCCACCGACCATGCAAAACAGAGGTGAAGCATGCCCAAGATGAAGACGAAGAAGGGCGCGGCCAAGCGTTTCAAGGCTCGCGGCAGCGGCAGCATCAAGCGAAGCAAGGCGTTTCTGCGCCACATCCTTACCAAGAAGACCACCAAGCGCAAGCGTGGCCTTCGCGGAACGTTGACCATCCACGCGTCGAACGAGAATTCGGTTCGCGCGATGCTGCCATACGCATAAGGAGCCTTCGCCATGCCACGAGTCAAACGCGGCGTAACCGCCCGCGCACGTCACAAGAAAGTCCTGGAACAGGCCAAGGGTTTCCGCGGCCGTCGCAAGAGCGTCTACCGCATCGCCAAGCAGGCGGTGATGAAGGCCGGGCAATATGCCTATCGTGATCGCCGCCAGCGCAAGCGCCAGTTCCGCGCCCTGTGGATCGCTCGTATCAACGCGGCTTCGCGCGAATGCGGGCTGACCTACAGCGTGTTCATGAACGGGTTGAAGCGCGCCTCGATCGAAGTCGATCGAAAGGTGCTGTCCGACATCGCGGTGTTCGACAAGGCCGGTTTCGCCAAGCTGGTCGAGCAGGCGCGCGCCGCGCTGCCGGCGACGACTCCAGGCGCTTCGGCGACTGCCTGAGTCCCTGTGGGTCTGCTGATCCGGGCCGGCCGGTGTTCGCACCGGCCGGTTCCGTCCGGCTGTTTGGTATCCGTCCCAGAAGGTCGTTCCCTCCACGATGCAAGCTGAACTCGATCGCATCGTCTCCGAGGCGCTTGCGTCGTTCGCGCAGGCCGCCGATTCTCCCCGGCTCGAGCAGGACAAGGCGCGCTTCCTCGGCAAGACCGGGTCGCTGACCGAACTGCTCAAGACGCTGGGCAGGCTCGAGCCGTCCGCACGCAAGGACGCCGGTGCGGCCATCAACGCCGCGAAGTCCCTGATCGAGGCTGCGCTCGACGCGCGCCGTCAAGCGATTGCCGACGAGGCCCTCCAGCAACGTCTGGCACACGAGACGATCGACGTCTCGCTGCCGGGCAGGGGGCGCGGGCAGGGGGGTATCCATCCGGTCGTGCGTACCCAGCAACGGGTCGAAGCGATCTTCCGGTCGATCGGGTTCGACATCGCAGACGGTCCCGAGATCGAGACTGACTGGTACAACTTCACCGCATTGAACAACCCGGAGAACCATCCGGCGCGTTCCATGCAGGACACGTTCTACATCGACGGAAGCGACAGCGACGGCAAGCCGCTGCTGCTGCGTACGCATACCTCGCCGATGCAGGTGCGCCACACGCGTACGCACAGGCCTCCGATCAAGGTGATCGCGCCAGGACGCACGTACCGCGTCGACTCCGATGCCACGCATTCGCCCATGTTCAACCAGGTCGAGGGGCTGTGGATCGACGAGGACATCAGCTTCGCGCACCTTAAGGGTGTCTACACGAATTTCCTGCAGACCTTCTTCGAGACCGACGAGTTGAAGGTCCGGTTCCGGCCCTCCTACTTTCCGTTCACCGAACCCTCCGCCGAGGTCGACATGGCCTTCGACAGCGGGCCGTTGAAGGGGCGCTGGCTCGAGATCTCGGGCGCCGGCCAGGTGCATCCGGCGGTGATACGCAACTTCGGTCTCGATCCCGAGCGGTACATCGGCTTCGCTTTCGGCAGCGGGCTCGAGCGTCTGACGATGCTGCGCTACGGCATCGGCGATCTGCGCCTGTTCTTCGAGAACGACCTGCGCTTTCTGCAGCAGTTCCAGTACTGACCCGCGGGACATCCCATGCAATTCTCCGAGTCCTGGCTGCGCAGCTTCGTCGACCCCGCGCTCGACAGCGAAGCGCTGGCCCATCTGCTCACGATGTCCGGCCTCGAGGTCGAGGAGCGCGAACCGGTCGCGCCGCCATTCACCGGCGTGGTCGTGGCGAAGGTGCTGGCGGTCGTGCCGCATCCGAACGCCGACCGCCTGCGGCTTTGCACCGTCGATGCGGGGGGCGCTGCACCGCTGTCGATCGTCTGCGGCGCGCCGAACGTGCGCGAAGGGATGGTCGTGCCTTGCGCCACCGTCGGCGCGTCACTGCCAGGCGGGCTGAAGATCAAGCGCGCCGCGGTGCGCAACGTCGACAGCGAAGGCATGCTCTGCTCGGCTCGCGAACTCGGGCTGTCCGAGGATGCGGCAGGGCTGATGGACCTGCCGGCGGCGCTGGTTCCAGGCACGCCGTTTCGCGAGGCGTTCGATCTCGACGACATGAAACTGGTCATCAAGCTCACCCCGAACCGCGCAGACTGCCTGAGCCTGCACGGGCTCGCGCGCGAAGTCTCCGCGCTCACTGGCTGCACGGTGACGTTGCCGTCCTGCGCACCGGTGCCTGCAGCCATCGAAGATCGGTTGCCGGTCTCGATCGATCCGTCTGCGCACGATCTGTGCGGCCGTTTCTCCGGCCGTGTGATCCGCGGTGTCGATGCACGCGCCGCCACGCCCGACTGGATCAGGCAGCGCCTCGAGCGCGCTGGCCAGCGGCCGATTTCTGCGCTGGTCGACATCTCCAACTACGTGATGCTCGAACTGGGCCAGCCGTCGCATGTGTTCGACCTCGATCGCATCCGTAACGGCCGCCTCGGCGTACGCTGGGCACGTGCCGGCGAGAAGGCAGCTCTGCTCAACGACGCGACCATCGATCTGGCGCCCGATTTCGGGGTGATCACCGACGGCGACGAGCCGGAGGCGATCGCCGGCATCATGGGGGGTGGCCATACGGCGGTGTCGCTCGATACGCGCAATGTATACGTCGAGTCGGCCTTCTGGTGGCCGGCCGCCATCGCCGGCCGGGCCCGCCGCCTCAACTTCACGACCGAGGCTGCGCATCGCTTCGAGCGGGGTGTCGACTTCTCGCGTACCGTCGACTGCCTGGAGCGGATCACCTCGCTGATTCTTGCGGTCTGCGGCGGTGCCGCAGGGCCGATCGACGATCAGGTGGTGGCACTGCCGACACGCGCGCCGGTTCGACTGCGCGTGGCCCGCTGTAACCGGGTGATTGGCATGGCCTTCGATCGCCAGTCGATCGGCCGCACGTTCGATCGCCTCGGGTTCCAGTGGACGGTCGCCGCCGGCTCCGATGGCGATGTGTTCACCGTGGTGCCGCCAGCGTTCCGGTTCGATCTGGCGATCGAGGAAGATCTGATCGAGGAAGTGGTCCGCGTCCACGGGTACGATGACCTTCCAGCCATTCCGCCCGCATCGGTAGCGTGGATGCGCTTGTTGCCGGAAACCCGTCGCAGTGCCGACGCGGTACGCGCGGCGCTTGCTGGCCGTGACTATTTCGAGGCACTGAACTTCGGCTTCGTCGATCCTCGCTGGGAAGCGGATTTTGCAGCTGCGGGCACGGATGCACCGGCGCCGATCGCACTGGTCAATCCGATCGCCAGCCAGCTCGCGGTGATGCGGTCGACACTGCTCGGTGGTCTGATCGCGAACGTGCGGCACAACGTGAACCGGCGCCAGTCGCGCGTGCGGCTGTTCGAACTGGGGCGCGTATTCCGCCGCGATCCTGCCGTGGCCGACGGTCCGTTGTCGGTGGCTGGAATCGACCAGCCGGTGCGGCTCGCTGCGATCGCGCACGGCGATGTCGATCCCGAGCAGTGGGGCGCGAAACCGCGCCCGGTCGACTTCTACGACATCAAGGCAGACCTCGAGGCCATCCTGGCGCCGCGGGTCGCACGCTTCGAGCAGGCGCTCCATCCTGCACTGCATCCCGGCCGCTCGGCACGCGTGATGCTCGACGGAGAGGCCATCGGATGGATCGGCGAACTGCATCCGCGCTGGCAGCAGCGATACGAACTGCCCGCAGCAACCGCGGTATTCGAGATCGAATGGACGGCCCTGGCGGACCGTACATTGCCGAGCGCTGCGGAAGTCTCGAAGTTTCCGCCGGTGCGCCGCGACCTTGCATTCGTCGTCGACCGGAGTGTTCCCGCACAGGTGCTGGTGGATAGCGTGATGGCCGACCGGCCGGCGTTCGTCGAGGGCTTCGAAGTGTTCGATTCGTATGTGGGCGCAGGTATCGAGAGTGGGAAAAAAAGCCTTGCTTTCCGAGTGTTACTGCAAGATACTCGAAAGACACTCACCGATGTTGAAGTAGATTCGAGTATCGCTCGATTGGTGGAAATCATTGCGACCCGGCACGATGGAAGACTCCGCCAATAACGACCTCCCCGCAGCGGCCAGCACCGATGAGCGAAAGACGCTCACGAAAGCCGAACTCGCCGAGATGCTCTTCGAGCGCGTCGGGTTGAACAAGCGCGAGGCGAAGGACATGGTCGAATCGTTCTTCGAAGAAGTGCGGACTGCACTGCAGAAGGGCGAGGGCGTGAAGCTGTCCGGTTTCGGCAATTTCCACCTGCGCGACAAGCCACAACGGCCTGGTCGCAATCCCAAGACCGGGGAAGAAATCCCCATCACCGCCCGTCGCGTGGTCACCTTTCACGCCAGCCAGAAGCTGAAGGCGATGGTCGACCAGGCCTCCGATGGTGGACGACAGCCGAGCTAGCGAGACCCGCGCGAAGGTCGCGCTGCCACCGATCCCGGCCAAGCGTTACTTCACCATCGGTGAGGTGAGCGAGCTGTGCGGGGTGAAGTCGCACGTGCTTCGCTACTGGGAGCAGGAGTTCACCCAGCTCAGGCCAGTGAAGCGACGCGGCAACCGGCGGTACTACCAGCACCACGAGGTGTTGCTGATCCGACGCATCCGCGAACTTCTCTACGAGCAGGGCTTCACCATCAGCGGGGCGCGCAACCGGCTCGATTCCAGCATCGACGAGTCCGACCTTGCACTGGATCTGTCCGATACCGCGCAGGCCGGTCATGCCGCAGGTGTCGACTGGGCCGGACTGCGCAGCGAACTCGAGGCGATCGCTGCGTTGCTCAAGTAGATTTCGTTGCTTCTGCGCCGCACCGGGATGGAGGCTGAGTCCGTGCCGCTGGTATACTCGGGGCTCGGTCGGGGCGTGGCGCAGCCTGGTAGCGCACCTGCATGGGGTGCAGGGGGTCGAAGGTTCGAATCCTTTCGCCCCGACCAATCGTATTCGTTGCTGTCGGTCGCATCCGTGTTCCGCTTCGAGCACGCATGTATCCAGGCCCGAAACCATCCTCACGCGCGCGTGAGGGCCATCCGTACCGGCGGGAAGGTTGGATGTCGATGATCCAGCTGCGCGGAGTGCAGATCCGCTGCGAAGTGCTGGGCCGGGTCATGGGTCGTGTGCACGCCGGGCGGGCAACGTGGCCACGACGAGGTACTGCTGATCGCGCAGACGGTGCGCGCCGCCGGCTGCCGCGTGCTGGGGCAATGTCCTGCGCTGACCAGCTTCAGTGGGTTTCGGGCACGCCGTGCTGCGCCGCGAGCGCGGGATCGAAGGTACCGTCGATAAGCACGTAGAGCATCCGGCAGGGCTTGTCGGAACGGTTGCTCCATGCGTGATTGGTGCCGCACTGGATCACCACGTCGCCAGCCTCGAGCTCCACGTCCTGGTCATCGAGCACCAGCGTGACGCGGCCCTCCAGCACGACCGCGTAGTCGATGGTTTCGGTCCGGTGCATCATCGGATGGCGTCCGCCTCGGCCGAAGGTCGCCGCGCCTTCGTTACCCATCGCCTTGAACACTTCGCGTGCGCGCTCCGGGTCGAGGTTGCGCACCGCCTCGGGCTCGGGCGCCAGCTCGGAGATCCGGAACACCGTCCCGCCGGGCAGCGGATGGATCTGCTTCGGGCCGCCGGTCGGATCGTCCATGTTCGCCTTGAGCACGACCGGTGCCGCGCCGGTCTTCCACAGGTCGGTCGAAACATGGCCCGGCCGCAGTGGATTGGTGCGCACGGCGGGGGCGGCACCGTCGGAGACGACGACGGCCTTGCCCTGTGCGTCATGTCCGGTGATCACCCGGCGAATGCGTCCCTGCATTTGAATGTTTCCTTCCGTGGTCCGTTACTCCGGCTGGAAGCCGGCCTGTTTCACCATGTCCGCGAAGCGGACAAGCGATGCCTGGAAGAATTTCGCGAATGCCTCCGGTGTACTGCCCTCGGGCTCGACGTTGAGTGCGCGCAACCGCTCGTTGACCACGGGGTCGCGTACCGCGGCATGCACTTCCTTCTGCAGCCTCGATACGATGGCCAGTGGCGTTTTCGCGGGCGCGAACACGCCGTACCAGCTCATCGCGTCCAGTTCCATGCCGGCCACGCCCGCCTCGGTCATCGTCGGCAGATCGGGCAGGAAGGGCGCGCGCTTCGATCCGGTGTACGCGAGTGCGCGCAATCGGCCGGCGCCGATGTGGGGCATCGACAGCGGCGGCGTGATGAACATGAACTGTATCTCTCCCGACAACAGCGCGGTCAGTGCAGGCCCCGAGCCCTTGTACGCGGTGTGGACCGCGTCGATGCCGGTGCGGGTGGTGAACATGGCACCGGCGAGCTGGATCGGGCTGCCGACGCCTGGCGAACCGTAGACCAGCGCGCTGCCCGGTTTGCGCCCCAGCGCGATGAACTCCTTGACGGTGCGCGCGGGCAGCGCCGGATTCACCGCCAGCATGTAGCCCTCGCCTGTACCGATGTTGGTTACCGGCGCGAAGTCGCGGCGCACGTCGAACGGCTGCCGCCGCTGGGTACTGGGGTTGACCGCGAACGAGGCCGAGGTGACCAGCAACGTGTGACCATCGGCAGGTGCGCGCGCGACGATCTCGGCGCCGATGTTGCCGTTCGCGCCGGGGCGGTTGTCGACCAGGAACGGCTGGCCGAGCTGGCTGGAAAGCTGCTGGCCGACGATACGTGCTACGGAATCCGGCGCCCCGGCACCGAATCCGACCACAATGCGGACTGGCCGGGACGGCCACGGCGACGGGGCCGCGTCAGACGCAGCCGCACCGGCTGTCCCCGGTATCGTCGACAGCAGGAGCGCGAGCGTGACACCGGCCAGGTGCAAAGGATGTGCCATGGTTCTCCTCTGTGCGGATGGCTGCCGGCGCGGACATGTGTACCGGACGGTGTGTCGCCGTCGGCCGGACGCGGCAGTATAGACTCGGACGGCGCGAGCGGTCCGGGCGCGGCGACCATCCGTGGCGACCATCCGCGGATGAAACGAAGGGACCGGGCGGGCGATCACTCGGCCTTGATGCCAGCCTCGCGCGCCACCTTGCGCCAGAAGGCAATCTCGTCGCGTACCTGCCGAGCGAAAGCCTCCGGGGTTGCGCCCACCGGTTCGGCACCTTCGGCAGCCAGCCGGTCGCGCAGGTCCGCACCCTGCAGGATGCGCCCGACCTCGTCGTTCAGCCGCTGCACGATCGCCCGCGAGGTTCCGCCCGGGCTCCACAGGCCCCACCAGTTGGAGGCCGAGTAACCGGGGACGCCGGCTTCCGAGATCGTGGGTACATCCGGCAGGAAGGGAGAACGCTTCGGCGTCGACACCGCGACCGCGCGCAGCCTGCCGGCGCGGATCTGCGGCATCACGTTCGGCATGCCGACCAGCAGTAGCTGCACCTGCCCACCGAGCAGCGCGGCCACGGCCGGGCCGAGCCCCTTGTACGGAACGTGCACGATGTCGATACGGGCCATGCGCAGCAGCACCTCGGTGGTGAGGTGGGAACTGCTGCCCGGTCCGCCCGAACCGTAGTTGAGGCGCCCGGGCTGGCTGCGCGCGAGCGCCAGCAGTTCCGGGAGCGTGCGCGCCGGCGCGTCGGCATGGACGGCGAGGACGTTGGCGCCCGCGCCCAGCCGGGCGACCGGGAGCAGGTCCTTCACCGGGTCGAACGACAGGCTGGCATGCAGCGCGGCGGCGGTCGTGAACGCCGCCGAGTGCACCAGCAGGTTGTAGCCGTCGGCCGGAGCGCGCGCGACGATCTCCATGCCGAGGATGCTGCCGGCACCGCCGCGGTTGTCCACCACTACCGGTTGGCCCAGCGCTTCGGTGAATCGTTGGCCGACCAGGCGTGCGAACACATCGACGCTGCCCCCCGGCGCGAACGGAACCACCAGCCGGAACGGACGCGACGGGAAATCCGCCCGCGCCGGTGCTTCCGCAGCCTGTACATCCCTCACCACGACCGGCACTGCGGTGGCGCAGAGGAGGGCCAGCAGCGCGCAATCGAGCCTGCCCGGCCGCGACGAAGACCGGTGCGGCGGCATCCGGTTGGCGCGATCCTGCTGCGGTCTGCGTCCCACCCGATTCGACGACCGATCCATCCGTCCTCCCGTGTGCAGGTAACATGCAGGTCCGGTCGGGTCGCTGCCCGGCCGGGTGCCGCCATCACGAAACGAACCCGAGTGTCACGCGAAGGGATCCCCATGTCGAGCCTTCCAACCGCGGCTGCGAACGAGCCGGTGCCGCTGCCGGCATCCGGTGCCAGAGCTGGTGCCAGCGCCACGGCGCCGACCCCGCGCATCCTTGGCCGCATGCTCGCCCTCGATGATTTCGAGCCTGAAGCCGCGCGGATACTGCCTCGGCCGATCTTCGGCTACGCATCGGGCGGGTCCGAGACCAATGCCTCGCTGCGCGGTAACCGAACCGCATTCGACGACTACGCGTTCGTGCCGCGCGTGCTGGTCGATGTCTCGGTGCGCTCGCAGCGGCGCGAGCTTTTCGGGCAATCCTACGATTCGCCGTTCGGCTTCGCGCCGATGGGCGGCACGTCGCTCGCCGGATTCGACGGCGACCGGGTGCTTGCTCGGGTGGCCGCTGCGTCGAATATCCCGATGATCCTGAGCGGCGCGTCACTGACCCGCCTCGAGGACGTGAAAAAGGTCGGCCGGACCGCCTGGTTCCAGGGTTACATCCCGGGCGAAGAGGCAGCGATCCGCGCGCTGGTCGAGCGTGTCGGCAACGCGGGCTACGACACGCTGGTGGTGACCGCCGACGTACCGGTGGCCGCGAACCGCGAGAACAACGTCCGCAACGGCTACTCGGCACCACTGCGGCCCACGGTCGCGCTCGCCTGGCAGGGCATCACGCATCCGCGCTGGCTGTTCGGCACCGCGATCCGCACGCTGGTGCGCCATGGCATGCCGCATACCGAGAACATGGGCAGCGTGCGAGTGCCGCTGGTATCGCGAGCCGGCGTGCGCGAGCGCGCGCGCCGCGACCGGTTCGACTGGGGGCACCTCGCGCTGATCCGCAGCATCTGGCCGGGGCGGCTCGTCGTGAAGGGCCTGCTGGCAGGCGAGGACGCGCACCGGGCGGCCGAGGGCGGCGTCGACGGCGTGATCGTGTCGAACCATGGCGGTCGCCAGCTCGACGGTGCGCTGGCCCCGCTGCGTGCCTTGCCCGGGGTGGTGGCGCGCGCCGGCAGCATGACGGTGATGATGGACAGCGGCGTGCGGCGCGGTACCGATGTGCTGAAGGCGCTCGCGCTGGGCGCGCGGTTCGTGTTCGTCGGGCGCCCCTTCCTGTTCGCCAACGCGGTCGCCGGCGAGGCCGGCGTGATGCATGCGGTAAAGCTGTTGCGCGAGGAAATCGATCGCGACCTCGCGCTGCTGGGTTCCCCATCCCTCGACGGCGTCGGGCTACAGTTGCTGCGCGAGCAGGGACGCTGACCCGCTGACCCGCTGACCCGACGGCCTGCCCGCCGCCGAGGCCAGCGATGGCGGGAGCCCTGTCCGAGCCTCCGCGAAACCCCGTTTACTTGCCCGGGCTGCGGATCAGCAGCACAGGTGCAGTCGCCGTGCGCATCACCCCCTCGGCGACGCTGCCGAACACCATGTGGTCGAAGCCGGACCGTCCATGTGTGCCCATCACGATCAGGTCCGCTTTCCACTTGGCGGCATCGTCGACGATGAGCTTCGCCGGCTTGCGCATGCCGGCGTTGACCATCTTGCCGTCCACCTTCGTGACGCCGGCCTTGGTCGCCATCGCCGTCGCCTGCTCGAGCAGCGTCTGCGAACGTTTCTCGAGATCGGCCTCGTATTTCTCGAGTGCCTTGACGTTCGGCGCGGCAGTCAGGCCCGACGCCGTCTGCGCGGCGTAGGTGTCCCATAGAATGGAAACTTCATGTACGTGCAAAAGGCGCAGCGCCGCCCCTTGTTCAGCCGCGAAAGCGATGCCGCGCTTCAGTGCCTGCTGGGAGGTCTTGCTGCCATCGATCGGGATAAGGATGCGCTGGAACATGTCTTCTCCTGGTTGTCCGGCTATGGCCGGTGAAGTCACTCTACACGGATGCGATGCGCCCACGCACTATTTGAGCCCGGGGCGGGGGCGTCATCCTTGATGCATATCAACCAAACTACCGATCAGTTTCTCGATCGACCAGGGTGGTGTCGACCCGGCATCGGGGTGTGCCGCGGCGGTGCGGTGGTGCAACTCGACCGCCACGATTCCCCGCCGCGCGGTGCAGACGTGCCCCCAGTCGGCTGCCAAAGGCATCGTCGCGAGCGAGATCACGGCAAAGTCGAGCCTGTACGTAGACACGCTGCTCTGCTTTGCGATCGGTCATGCGATCAACGCGCTCATCCAACGCAGGCTGCCGTACGACGCCGGGCCCATGAGTTACGCCTCTGGAGGCGTCGGTTCCTCGCCTCGCAATGGGGCGAGGTGGTCGCACGTTCGCCGGCGGAGTTCGTCGCATACATCCGGCGCGAGAGCGAACGCTGCGCGAAGGTGGTGCAGGAGTCGGGTATCGGCGCCGATCAGTGGCCCTATGGCTATGGCCGCTGCATCCGCCAGGTGCCGGTACTCGCGTGGCGAACCAGCGGCGACGGGGCTCAGGTGCCGCCTGGAAATGCGCCGAGCTTTTCCGCTGCCCAGTCTGCCATCCAGTCGACTACCAGCGGCGTGTTGTCCGCGCCGCAGTGCTCGGCGCCGCCGTCCGCCAGCCGGAAGATCTTCAGTTCGCGGCCGACGCTGTTCACCGCTTCGTCGTAGGTCCGCTGGGCATGCCAGAGCGGTACCTGCCGGTCGTTCTCGCCGTGGACAACCAGCAGCGGGCAGGTGATCCGGCCGGCCACGCCCTCCAGGGTCATCTGGCGAACGACCTTCAGCGACTCCTCGATGGTGTCGCATCCGAACACCCAGTTGATGTGTTCAGCATAGCCTGGTACCGAGGGCTCGCCACGCCCGCCGATGCGGTCCGACACGGTCTTGCCGTAATCGAAGATCGCGCCCCATGCGACGGCGCACTTGAATCGTTTCTCGAACGCCGCCGCACGCGGCGCGTAGTAGCCGCCGAGCGAGATCGCCATGATTCCGATGCGCGAGGCGTCGACGTCGGCGCGCGTCTCCAGGTAATCGACGCAGGCGCCAGCCGGCTTCTCGGTGTCCGGGCCGCTCGGCAGGCCCTGCAGCCGCAGGGCCTCGCCCGCGCCGGGATGGTCGACGATCAGCATCGAGAGGCCACGCCGACGGAACTCGTCGGCCGTCGCCGCGTAGATGATTTCCTTGGTCACGTCGAGGCCGTCGAAATGCACCATGCACGGATGCGGCCCGGGACCCGGCGCCTTCGAGAAAAGCGCCTTCAGGCGATGTTCGCCGAACGGAACTTCGACATGCTCGACCGGCTCGCGCCGCAGCTCTAGCCCGCGCCGATAGGTCTGGATACCGCGCCTGAACGCGTCGATCCGTCGCGGGTCGCGATGGCTCGGCATCCGTTCGGCGAGCAGGAAGTAGATCCCGGCGCGCAGGTACTTCCGACCGGCGGAGATGGTGCGGCCGAGCGCCTCGTCAGCCTCGCCCTGGCGGCGCACGCGTTCGGCCACCTTCATCCAGCTCTCGAACCAGGCGCGCTGCTGGGCCTGGTCCCCCTGGAGTGCCTTGGTTCCGGCCACCTCGCGCAGCGGACGGCAGGCCTCGTCGATCTCGGAAACCTGGCCGCCGCGGTTCAGCGCAGACATGACCGCGAGGCTCCAAGTGTAATTGTTCGGAAAGTATTCGAACATGACGTCTCCGCTCCGGTGTGTGCGCGGCAGAGGTTACACCGCCGGTGCGTCGATCGTCCTGCGCCTGGGCGGGATGTTCGCCGCAGCGCGCCGTGCGCAGCCTCCCTTCGCGCGACGCATGCAGGAAGTCCGCGCCAGGTTCGCCGTGGACGCTGCGTTACCGCCAGAGCCGGCGGGCTCGCCCGTGGCGGTGGGCACGACCTGAACAGGGCGTCGCTTCGACGTCCGGGCGAGCCCTCAGCGCCCCACCATGGGCAGGATGACCTCGACCAGCCGGGCCGGCGGTATCGGCCGTACGAGGAGCAGATCGAATCCGGCTTTCAGGACTGCGCGTCGCGCATTGGCGTCCGCCTGTGCCGACAAGATGGCCGCTGGCAATCGAGGCATCGCGCTCCAGGAAGGGATTGGCGGCGAGGGTGTCCTCGCCAGTTGCTGGCCCGTTCGTGCCTGCAGGTCTGCTCTCATGGTCAAGGCTTGCCGGAAGTGGTGACCCATCAACCTTCCGCAAGGCGCGTGCCACCTGCGCAAGAGGCCGTGCGATCGAGTGCAAGCAACTTAATGCATTTGCCTTTGCGCTGCGCGTGCGCGGGGTGCGCAACGATATCGTCGTCCGACCTGCGTCGAATTGAGGTACGCCGGACAGGCGCCGCGGCTGCCGACCATTCCGCAGCCGCGGTAGACTCCGTCCCCGCGGTGTACGCCGCACGCCCCGGAGCCACCTGATGACCGCGCCCGCCCCGCTGGAAAAGAAGAACATCCAGTTCCTGCTGCTGGAAAACATCCATCCGAACGCGATCGAGATCCTGTCCGCAAACGGCTACAGCGGTGTCGTGCAGCATCCGAAGTCCCTGGGGGAAGACGCGCTGATCGAGGCCTTGCAGCAGGTGCATTTCCTCGGCATCCGGTCACAGACGCAGGTCACCGAGCGAGTCCTGCGCAATGCGCCACGGCTGGCGGCCGTCGGCTGCTTCTGCATCGGCACCAACCAGGTCGACGTCGATACCGCCGCCGAGCTGGGCATACCGGTGTTCAACGCGCCCTTCTCCAACACGCGAAGCGTGGCTGAACTCGTGGTCGCGGAGACGATCATGCTCATGCGCAGCATCCCGAAGCGCAATGCGGGGGCGCATCGCGGTGAATGGATCAAGTCTGCCGCCGGCAGCTACGAGGTACGTGGCAAGACGCTCGGTATCGTCGGCTACGGCAACATCGGCAAGCAGGTGGGCATCCTCGCCGAGCATCTCGGCATGCGTGTGTGCTTCTTCGACACGGAAGCGAAACTCCCGCTGGGCAACGCGCGCCAGGTGGCGACGCTCGATGGGCTGCTCGCCGAAAGCGATGTCGTCACTCTTCATGTGCCCGAGACGAGCCAGACCCTCAACATGATCGGCGCCGCGCAACTGGCGGCGATGCGCAAGGGAAGCCATCTGATCAATGCCTCGCGCGGTACCGTGGTGGACATCGATGCGCTGGCGGTTGCGCTCGACAGTGGCCATCTGGGCGGCGCCGCCCTCGATGTGTTTCCGGTCGAGCCGAAGGGCAACGACGACCGTTTCGTATCGCCGCTCACGCGCTTCGACAACGTCATTCTCACCCCCCATATCGGCGGCTCCACCTCGGAGGCCCAGGCCAACATCGGCATCGAGGTGACCGACAAGCTGGTGCGCTACAGCGATAATGGCTCCACGTTGACGGCGGTCAACTTCCCCGAGGTGACCCTTCCCGAGCATCCGGGGATGTGCCGGCTGCTGCACGTCCACCGGAACGTACCTGGCGTGCTCGCGCGGATCAACGAGCGCTTCGGGGTACGCGGGGTGAACATCAGCGGGCAGTACCTGCAGACCACGCCTGCCATCGGCTACTGCGTGATGGACGTCGAGATCGCAGCGAGCAACGTGGCGCTCGAGGAGTTGCAGGCCATCCCTGGCACCATCCGGTGCCGCTTGCTGCACTGAGCCCCGTCAGGCCAGCATCCGTACGCCGGGCAGTTCGGTTTCGCGCACGGCATTGGCCACCGCATCGATCGCGGCCGTGCGCGCATAGCTGCGCCTGCACGCAATGACGATCCGGCGCATGGGCGCAGGGGCTTGGAATGGACGATAGACGATGAGGTCGTCGCGTCTCGTCTGCGCCGGCAGCGCGCTCGCCGGTATCACGGTGATGCCGAGCCCGGAGGCGACCATCTGGCGGATGGTTTCCAGGGAGGTACCTTCGAACGTTCGACGGATGCCCTCGGCGCTGCTCGAGAAACGAGCCGCCTCGGGGCAGACCTCCAGAACCTGGTCGCGCAGGCAGTGTCCGGCGCCGAGCAGGAGCATGGTTTCCTCCTTCAGACGCGCGGCGTCGATGCGCTTGTGCTTGGCCCACGAGTGGCTTGCCGGCATGGCGACCTGAAAAGGCTCGTCGTACAGGTCGCGCTGGACGAGGCCCGACTCATGGATCGGCAGCGCCACGACGGCGGCGTCGATGTCGCCATGGCGAAGCCGCTCGAGCAGTTCGTGCGTGTAGCCTTCCTCCAGGATCAGCGGCATGCGCGGCGCGCGCCGCACCAGCACCCGGACCAGCAGCGGCAGCAGATAAGGCGCGATCGTGTGGATGGCTGCCAGGCGGAGCGGGCCGGACAGTGGGTCCTTGCCCGAGCGTGCCAGTTCATGGATGACCGTCGCCTGTTCCAGCACGCGCTGCGCCTGGGCGATGATCTGCTCGCCGATCGGGGTGGTGGTGACCTCGCCGGTGCCGCGCTCGAACAGCGGCAGGCCCAGTTCATCCTCCAGCCGCTTGACCGCCACGCTGAGGGTCGGCTGCGATACGAAGCATGCCGCAGCGGCACGAGCGAAGTGGCGCTCGCGGGCGAGTGCGACGATATAGCGCAGTTCGGTCAGGGTCATCGGCAGGCACCGTCCGGCGGGCAAAGTCGTGAGCGTAATCAAGATCAATCAAAAGTAAAACAGGCATAGGTGATGGCTATATAAATGGCTGCAATCCCCGCGAGAAACACCTGCGCGGTTGCGTGTGCGCCCGGACACGCGCAGGGTGCACGGACAGGCGCATTTCCTGCGTCGTCGTGGCTGGTCGAACTCATTCGGAAAATCGTGGACCCTGCGAACGAATCCCTGGATGCGCCTGCGGGCGGCGCTGGCCTCCGCGTGGTCCTCATCGACGACAATGTCGATTCGGTCGATGCGCTGTCGATGCTGCTTGAACTGGAAGGTCACGCCGTGCAGGTCGCCTGCGACGGGGCTGCAGGGCTCGCGTTGATCGAATCGGTCGGGCCCGACGTGGTGCTGTGCGACATCGGACTGCCGGGCCTTGACGGGTTCGAAGCGGCGCGGGCGGCGCGGCGCATGGTTCGCGTCCCGCTGCTGGTAGCCATTTCGGGCTACGCGCAGCCTGGGGATGCCGCCCGGCTTCCGAATTGATTACACTCCGGCCTACCGTCAGGGTGTAGCTCAGCCTGGTAGAGCGCGTGCCTTGGGCGCACGAGGTCGCAGGTTCGAATCCTGTCTCCCTGACCAGCGGTTGAACCCGGCACCGACCGGAAGCCCGCAAGGGTAGGCCCGCGATGACGACGGCCGCCCCCGGAACGGCGCGCGGTCGATCGTTGCCGGTTCCCGCCGGTCGGCCGTCGTTCGGTCGGCGGCGATCGCAATCTCGCACGGCAGGTCGAATTCATCCGAAAGGGGATGCGCTTCGTCATCAGGAACAGTGACATCGCGTTCATCCCCGCGGAGGGTAACCGGGCCACGAGCGAACGGCCCGAGGCCCTGGCACAGCCCTGGGACAGCCCTGGCACAGGGTGCCCCCGGGACAGCCTGAACGCTCACCGGCAGGCGCCATGCGCAAGCGGTACCCGGATCGATACGGACCTGCTCGCCGTACATGCGGTGTTGCGGTATCGTCGCGACCATGGACATAGCCAATCTGCGCAAGGATTACACGAAAGCCAGCCTCGACGCCTCTGACGTCGATGGCGATCCGTTCAGGCAGTTCGATCTCTGGCTCAGGCAGGCCGTCGATGCCGGGGTGCCGGAGCCGACAGCGATGACGCTGGCTACCGTCGATCAGTCCGGACAGCCGTCGGCACGGGTGGTCCTGCTCAAGGGGGCAGATGCCCGCGGCTTCAGTCTGTTCACCAACTACCTGAGCCGAAAGGGGCTTGACCTGGCCGTCAATCCGCGGGCCGCGCTGCTGTTCCACTGGGTCGAACTCGAGCGGCAGGTGCGCATCGAAGGCCGGATAGACCGCTTGCCGGCATCCGAATCCGATGCGTATTTCGCACAGCGTCCGCTCGGGAGCCGGATCGGTGCGTGGGCTTCGCCACAGAGCGAGGTCATCGCCGACCGGAGCGTCCTCGAACAACGCTACGCCGAGGCGGCCGACCGGCACGGCGACCGGCCGGGCCGGCCGGAGCACTGGGGGGGCTATCGGCTCGTGCCGACAGCCTTCGAGTTCTGGCAGGGAAGGCCCAGCCGCTTGCACGATCGGATCCGGTACCGGCGCGACGGTGTAACGGCACCGGACGGCTCGTCGGCCTGGCTGATCGACAGGCTCGCGCCCTAGCCCTCGGAGGCAGAGGTGCCGGCGCGGGCATGTTGCCGCCACGCGACGGCAGTGCCGGCAATGCGGGCACGGATCAGTCGACGCCGCTGCAGCCCCGGTTGCGCAGGGTTTCGTCGACCCAGGTGCGGTCGATCGGCTTGCGCGCGCGGATCGACTTCAGCATTCTGTCTTCCTTGTCGCACCAGGCGCGTGCCGCTGCGAGAAGGGCCGGCGCTTCTTCAGGCCGTAATGCGACCAGTCCATCCTCGTCGCCGATGATGATGTCGTTCGGGTACACGATCATGCCGCCGATCGATACCGGGACATGGATCTCGCCCGGGCCGTTCTTGTACGGGCCGCGATGCGTGGCCGCGCGGGCGTAGACCGGGAAGGTGCCCGCGGCCAGCGCGCCTGCGTCGCGGATCGCTCCGTCGATCACCATGCCTACGGCACCGCGCGCGGCCGCCATCGAAGACATGATCTCTCCGATGATCGCCTGCGCGGTGGCTCCCCCGGCATCGACGACGATCACGTCGCCGGGCTGGGCGATGTCGATCGCCTTGTGCACCATGAGGTTGTCTCCCGCAGGCACGCGCACGGTGAGTGCGACGCCGAGCAACTGGCCCTTCCGGTGCCAGGGGCGCAGTGCCGCGTCGCTGCCGGCGAGCCGGGACATGTTGTCCGACAGGTGTGCGCAGACCACGCCCTTGAACTTCGAGACCAGCGCGCGGGACGGGCGGGACGGGCGGGGATGGATACAGAAGCCGATCGACATGAAGTGACTTTCGGGAAGGTGGCGGGGAATGGGCACCGTGCGATACGCCGCAGTGGCGGTACGGCCGGTGTGGAGCAGCGCGGATGGAAACGTCGCCTTGCACCCGTTCATCGTAGCATCGGCGCGCGAGGCGCTGTCGTCGAGGCCCTGTCATGGGAGCCTTGCGAGGCACCGGTGCCAGCGCAGCTTTGCAGCGCTGGCGGTTATAATCGGCAAACAATCTTGGAGCGCCATGCGCATCCTCCTGAGTAACGATGACGGCTATTTCGCCCCCGGGCTTGCCGCGCTTGCCGATGCAATGCGCGCTGTTGGCGATGTCACCGTGGTCGCGCCCGAGCGCGACCGCAGTGGTGCCAGCAACTCCCTGACTCTCGACCGCCCGCTGCGCGTCCGTCGGTCGCACACCGGCTTTCTTTACGTGGACGGCACACCGACCGATTGCGTGCATCTGGCCGTGACCGGGTTGCTCGAACATCTGCCGGACATCGTCGTGTCCGGCGTGAACGATGGCGCCAACATGGGCGACGACACCATCTACTCCGGTACGGTCGCAGCCGCGACCGAAGGGTTTCTGCTCGGATTGCCTTCGATCGCGGTGTCGATGGTCAGCCGCTCCCAGGGGCATTTCGCCACCGCCGCCCGCGTGGCCGCCGAACTGGTCGAGCGGGTCATGCGCCGTCCGCCGACAGGCCCGATGCTGCTCAACGTGAACGTACCGGACAGGCCATACAAAGCGCTGGCCGGGCTCCAGGTCACCCGGCTGGGCAAGCGGCACAAGGCCCAGCCCGCAATCCCGACCCGAAATCCGCGCGGCGAGACGGTGTACTGGGTGGGCGCGGCCGGCGGCGCCCAGGATGCGGGGGAAGGCACCGATTTCCATGTGGTCGAGCACGGCGGCGTATCGGTGACGCCGCTGCAGATGGACTTGACCTTTTTCGATCAGTTGCCGATGCTCAACGATTGGTTGCGCGACTGAGCGCGGCCTGGATGGCGGTGACAGGAAGACGAGCGATGCAGCGAGCGACGTGGGGCCGGGCGGCGTGATATCTCGGGTGACGAATCGGGGCGCCGCGCCTGCCAGTGGGCCCACTCGAGCGTGGAGCGCCTGCCGATGCCGGTGATCCGCAAACCGCGCGCGAGCGGCGTCGGCATGACCTCCGACCGTACCCGGTTGCGCATGGTGGAACGTCTTCGGTCGGCTGGCATCCAGGACGAAGTGGTGCTGGGTGCCATGGGGGCCGTGCCCCGGCATCTGTTCATCGAAGAGGCGCTCGCCAGCCGCGCGTACGACGATCTCGCGCTGCCGATCGGCTTCAGCCAGACCATTTCGCAGCCGATGACGGTGGCCCGGGTTGCCGAACTGCTGCGCAATGGTGCACCGATGGGGCGCGTGCTCGAGATCGGTGCCGGCAGTGGCTACCAGGCGGCCGTCCTGTCGTACCTGGCGAAGGAGGTGTTCGCCCTCGAGCGCATCGCCGAACTGGCGGCCAAGGCACGCCACCTGCTCGTACGCGAACTCAAGATGGGTAATGTACGGTTGCGCCATGCCGACGGCCTCGGCGGTCTGCCGGAAGCCGCCCCGTTCGACGCAATCGTGATCTCGGCGGCGATTCCGCATATCCCCGACGAGTTGCTGGCCCAACTCGCCCCCGGCGGTCGGCTGGTCCTGCCGAAGGGCAGCGCAGGCGCTGCCCAGCGCCTGTGCCTGATCGAACGTATCGGCAACCGTTTCCGGCCGACCGAGTTCGACCCGGTCCGCTTCGTGCCAGCGCTGCTGGGCAAGGCATGAGCTGCGGCTCGATCCATCGGGCGCTGGTGGTGCTCTCGGTGGTCCTGGCCATCGTCGGCTGCGCGGCGCCCGCGCCTGCGCCGGTGGCGCAGCGGCCACCGCCGCCGGCGGAAGCGTCTGCCCAGCGCGCGCCTTCGGCTACCGCGCCGGCGCGGATCGATACTTCGCCGGGCAGCGCGCCTGTGTCCGAGCGTGACACCAGACCCGAAGTACACGTGGTCCGCAAGGGTGACACCCTCGTGAGCATCTCGCTGGAGTACGGGCTCGATTATCGCGATGTCGCGACCTGGAACCGGATCGAGAACATCAACCTGATCCGGATCGGCCAGACGCTCCGGCTGCGCGCACCGGGCGATGCCGGTCCCAGCGTGCCGGCGGCAGGCGCCGTCGCCCGCCCCGTTGAGGTTCGCCCACGAGGCGGGCTGCCCAAGCCGGTGCCGCTGGCCGATCCGGAAGGCGTGCGTACCGAGCCGCGCGCCCTGCGTCAGCCGTTTTCGGAGCGGGCGCTGGCAGAGGCTATCGCCGCCGGGCGCCGGCCGGGAGAAGCGGCCGTTGCGCGCACCGAGCCGACGGCGGTTACCGGTCCGGAGCCGATCCTTCCACCCCGCCCGGAGGTCGCGGTCGATCCGGTGGCGATCAACTGGGCATGGCCTGCGTCGGGCACCGTGATCGAGCGTTTTTCCGATACCAACCGCGGCATCGATATCGGTGGCAAGGCAGGGCAGCCGATTCTCGCCAGTGCCGATGGCCGCGTGGTATATAGTGGATCTGCCATTCGGGGATATGGCAGGATGTTGATTGTCAAGCATAATGACCTGTACGTCAGCGTTTATGCACACGCTGCCGAGTTGCTGGTCAAGGAAGGTCAGGCGGTCACCCGCGGCCAACGCATCGCAGAAATGGGCAGTACCGATGCCGACCGGGTGAAACTGCATTTCGAAATCCGCCGCATGGGTCGTCCTGTCGACCCGTTGCGGTACCTGTCCGGCGAGGGGGCCTCGTGATCGACACTGGCGAGAGGGTACGGTCATGCTAGAGTGGCTACGACGCAAACGCGACGGTCGCAGGAAGTCGTCCAACCCGCTTGCGAGCGCCGAGTCGCTGCGCGAGATCATCGACGACCTCCCGCGCGCTACGCCAATGAAGTCGCTGCAAGACCTTGCGGATTGGCTCTCGCTGACCGGAGAGTCGGACCTGCGTCCCGCCGATCGGCTCTCTGCCATCCGCACGCTCGATGCGGAGGGCGCGAAGTTCACCTTCGAGGTGATGCTCGATTACCTTTCTGCCGTGCCGACCCATCACACCGCAGAGCAGTTCTGGTTCGCGCTGACCACCTACCACGGCAGCATGTTCGGCGCCTGCCAGAGCGCGCTGCGCGATCTGTTCGACGTCGACCAGCCGATGGCGAACGACAAGTCCGCCGCGACGCTGTTCGCCACGCGCGCGATGGCAGCGATAACCGAGCGCAAGAAGCTGCTCCGGATGCGCTACCGGACAGTCGATGGCGCAATGTGGGCCGATCTGTACGGTACCTACCGTCTCGCCGAGCAACTGGGTATCGCCCGCAAGCCGGTACGCCTGCCCGGCGCGAGCGTCGACACCAGCGTGTATCGCGAATTCCTCGTGGCGGTCTGGTTCGAACTCGCACCGATCGGTAACCTCGATCATCTGCAGATGGAGTACCTCGATCGCGTGGTGCGCGAACTGCTCAGTTTCTTCGCAACGCGCGAAGCGCCGGACGACGATACCCCCTTCGTGGCCGACCTCGCGATGACCAGCCCGCCGCAGCGCTGGAGTCCCGACTCCGCGCGGACCCTGACGCAGCGTTTCTTCGGGCCTGGCCAGGTCTATCCTCAGCTCGTCAGTCTCGTGCGCGAGGCTCGCCGTCTGCGCGCACTGCCTGACTACCTGATCCTGGACCGGGTACAGGGGATTCAGAGCGCGATCAGCCTGCTCGGAAAGCTGGCGGTGAACTGGTCCAGCACGCCGCCTAGGCGTGCGCACGATCGTGCCGCGTTGCGGGAACGGCTCGAGGTCGTCCATGGATACCGCGAGATACGCCGGATGATGGCCGGCGTTGCCTACCTTCGGATGATCGAAGCCTCGTCGGTGGAAGACCTGAGCAAGCAGCAGCGCGAGGAATGGAGCCGCTACGGGTTCGTCGGCGAGCCGCGCGATCCGGAGCAGAGCGCGGCCGAAGAGATCGCGCGTATACGCACGATGATCGAGACGCAGAACCGGCAGGTCATGCTCGAATGGACGCTCTTCGACATTTCCGAGTTCGGCTGCGGTGTGTTCGCGCACGGTCCTGTGCAGTGGCTGCAGGTCGGCCTGCTGCTCGGCCTGCGCCGCCCCGGCGACAACGACTGGACCGCGGGCGTCGTGCGCCGTCTGTCGCGCGACCCTAAAGGGCAGGCGACCGTCGGAATACAGCGATTCCCGGGCTTCGGTCAATGCGGACGCATCGGTGCGCTCGACAGCCGGCAGGTGTCAGTGTTCGAGCGTTCGCTCGATCCGGGAGTATCTGTCTACTACGATGCGATTGCCCTGCTGGAAGACAATTCTGTCCTGGTCGAACCCGGCGTGTACATCGAAAACGCACGCTTCCGGCTGGTCATCGAAGGCAAACGAACCAACATCAAGTTCCTGCAACTGCTTGAAAGCGGCCTTAACTTCGAGCACGTACGTTTCGAGGTCGAGACCGACGCGCCCGGCTGAGCTCGCAGCAAGGCCTCAGCGTTGTCAGGGTGCGGCACGCGAAGCACCCGTATCCCGGCCCGCGAACCATTCGATGCACTTGCGCATCCGGGCTGGCCCTTCGCTGCCGCCGGGGATGTCGCAGATGCCACTGCCAGCATAGCCTGGCGAGACGCCTGCCGTTGGGAATGTCCTTGCCGGCGCCACTTCCGCAGCCGGTCTTTCCCGGAACGACCCAGGCGCACTGTCGGCGGCTGCAGCGGCAGGGGGGGCAGCGGGTATGGCGGGAGCGGGTGCAGCAGTAGGCATTGCCGATCCCGCCACGGGCGCCGGGGCTGGATCCGTGGCGAGATTGTCGGGCAACGGACGTTCATCGATTGCACGCGTGAGGACCTTGATCAGATCGGCCTGTTGCGCAAGCTGGCTCGATTGCGCGTCGATGCGGGCGGCACGGGCCAGCACCTCGGCATCGCGGCTACCGATCATTTTCCAGGCGATACCTCCACTGAGCAGTCCGCCCAGCAGCACTCCCCCGGTCAGCACGCTACCCATGATCCAGTAACGCCGCTCGCCGGGCAGCCGTGCAAGCCAGCCGCCAGCCGCGGCTCTCAGCATGCGGTCGTCACGGTCCACCTCACCGACGACGGGCGTGTCGAACAGCGCCGGAGCGTCGAAGGCATCGACGGTCGGTGCCATGTCCGGCTCACCCGGCCGGTCCACGGCATCGGCGAGTGCACTCTCCGCGTCTTCGGTCGGACCGGACGCGTCTGCGTGGGGTGAAGCACGGTTGTCGGTCATTGCATTGGAGGGTGCCGCCGGCCGAGAACGTGGAATCTCTTAACGGCAGGTCTGTTCAGGTCTTTAGCTGCCGTACCCGGCGCCGCAGGTCGGCGGCCAGCGCCGCGGCTGGCCGGTGCGGATCCGGCGGCTGGTAGCGCAGCCGCACGTAGGCGTCGGCGATCTGCTGCACAGGCTCCGCGAGGTCGGGGCGCATGTCGGCGACACGGCGGGCATAGGCGGTCGGTCCTTCGGAGGGCAAACGTACGAGGCCTGCCCGGGCAAGCTTGCCGCAAAGCCGTTCCCATGCGGCCACCGACGGATCGCGCCTGCCCGGAAGGATGCCGCGCAGCGTCAGCAGCGTGGCCAGCAGGGTCGCCGCAGCGGCTGCGGCGAGCAGCATGACGGACACTGCCTTCCAGTCGGCAGCGTCGATCCCCAGGTTGCGCAGCAACTGCTGCTGGCGTTGCGTGTTGTACGATAGCACCCACTGGTTCCATGCATTGGCGACCGCATCCATCGCGAAGCCTGCCCGTGACAGCATCGGCAGCGAGCCGCGGACCAGCATCGGGAGCGGATCGTCGCTGGCGATGGACGCTGCGATGCCGGACTCGATCCGCAGTGGCGACACGGCGGCCGTCGGATCGATGCGCACCCAGCCGCGCCCCGCCAGCCAAACCTCGCTCCACGCATGCGCCTCGGCCTGCCGTACGACGAGGTAGTTGCCGACCGGATTGACCACGCCGCCCTGGTAGCCGGTGACCACGCGCGCAGGCACGCCCGCTGCGCGCATCAGGAAGGTGAACGCCGAAGCATAGTGTTCGCAGAAGCCACGTCGCGACTCGAACAGGAACTGGTCTACCGTGTGTTCGGAGCCGAGCAGCGGCGGATTGGTCGTGTAGAAGAACGGTTCGTTACGGAACCTGGCGAGCAAGCGCTCGATGACCTGCTGCGGTTCGAGGCCGGCATCGCGCAAACCGGCCGCCAGCGCGAGACTGCGCGGGTTCAGCCCCGCCGGCAGTTGCAGGGCGCGGCGCAGGTTCGCCTCGGTTTCGTTCTCGTTCGCCCGGTAGTCCAGCGCCGCCCGGCCTTCGTATCGGACGCGGGTACGCACCGGAGCGTTTGCGAGCAGGGCGAAGTCGCTGGTTGCACGCGCCTCGGGAGGTAGCGCGCTCGGCATGTCGAGGGCCAGCAGCCAGCGTTCGAAATGCGGCTCCAGCGTGACCGTATAGGCGATCGGCTCGGAGATCGCCCGCACGACCGGTGCTGCGGTCGGCCCGGGCGACGCGCTGCCCGGGCTCCAGGTACGCCCGTCGAACTGCCAGAAAACCGGGCCGCGCCAGTACAGGTCGGCGGTGCGCGGCACGGCACCCGCGAATTCGACCCGGAACGCGACATCGGCCGAGGCCGATAACTGGCTGAAACTGCCGGGGCTCATCGAATCCGATAGCCCGGTGACGCTCTGGCCGCTGTCGCGCGGCAGGCCCCAGAGAGGGCCGGGCAGCCGCGGAAAGAATACGAACAGCACCACCATCAGCGGTATGGACTGCGCGAGCAGTTGCGCGGCGAGCGCCGTCGTCTGCCGCAACGCAGGCTGGCGCTGGTGGAATCCGATCATCGTCGCGGTCACCATCACGACGGCGACCAGCATCAGCAGTGCGGTAGGCAGGGTCTGCGAATAGAGAAAATTCGTGATCACCAGGAAACAGGCGAGGAACGCCAGCACGGTGGCATCGCGCCTGGATTTCAGTTCGAGCAACTTCAGCGCGATCATCACCGACAGCAGCGCGACGCCCGGTTCACGCCCGAACAGGGTGCCATACTGCAGGAAGATACCTGCACTGGCTGCGCTGACCATCGCGACCAGCAGCGCACGCGGCGGTGGCTGCAGCCGCCGCCGCATCACGGCGATGCGCCAGCCGACGAACAGGGCGACCAGCAGGGTCAGCCAAGGTGGCAGCCGCCAGGCGTGCGGTGCGAGTACTACGGCAAGCGACGCGAGCAGCATCCAGTTGCTGTGCAGCGACACCGGCAGCACCGCGTCGTGCTGGCGCGCCCCGATGGAGCGACGGCCGATCACGAAGGCGCGCCAGAAGGCCAGGGCGCTGCCGAGGATCAGTAGTGCGTGGGGCGCATCGGCGAGCAGCGGTGCTGCGACCAGCGGCACGATCACCGCACACCACAGCGCCTCGCGCAGCCAGGGGGACTGCGGCGAGGCCGTCGCAGCGGTCACCGGTGACTCCCGTGCAGCGCGAGCGCCTCAAGCGCGGCTTCGCGCTGTGCCTCGCCGCTGGCTGGCGCCAGGACCCGGCCGGGCAGCCGAAGTCCGAACGTCATGCCGGCGGCGTCCGCGTCGATCACCCAGCGGGCCAGCCTCGACAGCCTGCCTTCCTCGCCCAGCGATGCCGGCGTGTCGTTCCAGTCGAACCATGCGCGGGCGCCAGCATCTGCCACGAACCGCTTGGTGAGCAGACCCTGGCCACGCGCCACTGCCTTCCAGGCGATGCGCTGCGGAGCATCGCCGGGTTTCCAACGGCGCAGGCCTTCGAAGTCGTCCTGGCCGTCCGCCAAGCCGGTGCGCTGCCCGTCTTCGCCCGCGCCGCCGGCGGGCAGCGGCGCGGCCACGGCTTCAGGACGCGGATAAACGACTGCGGCGCGGTCCGGCTCGACATATGACCAGGCATAGAACAGGCCCAGCGGATGCCTCGTGAAGACAGTCAGTCGCCCCGGGAACAGACGGCCGCGAGAGGGTGCCGGGATGCGCAGCGTGCATACCCCTGCGCCCGATCCGGGACAATCGGTCGACTGTACTGAGCCTGCCGGGTGCGCGATCGCGACCGAGTATCGAGGCAGCCGGCGCGGGTTGACGAACGTGGCATCGAAGCGCGCGATGTCGCCGGCGAATGCGCGTCCGGCAGGGGTGATCGACACCTCCAGTCCGACGAGGTTGCGGAACGCGTGCACCATCGACACGACGGCCATCGAGGCGAGGAGGAAGGTGAGCACGAAGCCCAGGCTGAGGGCGTAGTTGATCGATCCGCCCAGCATCACGAGCAGGACGAGCGCGAAGAACAGGCCGTAGCGCGTGGGCAGCAGGAAGATCCTGCGCTGGGTCAGGCGGACCGGCGCGGGCTCGCGGCCGCGGCGATTGAACAGCCAGTCCGACAACCTCCGCCAGGGCCGGCCGCTACTGCTGGCGGCCGCTGGCGCCGCGTCTGTCGCGTTCATCGGTGCAGGTTCCGTCGCTGGCCGGGCACGCCAGGCTTCAGGGCACGGCGACTTCGGCCATCAGCCGTTCAGCCAGTTCCTGCCCGGAGACTGCGCCGGCGAGCACCTGTGCATGCAGGCGATGGCCGGCGACTGACGGCAGGATCGCCTGTACGTCCTCTGGTTCGACATGGTTGCGGCCGTCGATCAGTGCCCAGGCCCGCGCACCGTTGAGCAGCGCAAGGCCGGCGCGCGGTGACAGTCCGCCAGCGAGATCGGCAGCGCGCCGGGTATGCGCAAGCAGGGCTTGCACGTAGTCGATGAGTGCATCGGCCACGAATACGCTGCGCACCCGGGCTTGCAGCGATACCAGTCCTGCGACGTCAATGCACGCAGGCAGGTCATCGATCATCGCGCGCCGTTCGGCACCGGCCAGCAGCGCGCGTTCGGCCTCGGCATCGGGATATCCGAGCCGGATGCGCATCAGGAACCGGTCGAGCTGCGATTCCGGCAGGTCGAAGGTGCCGATCTGGTGGGACGGATTCTGGGTAGCGATCACGAAGAACGGTTCGGGCAGCCGACGCGTGGCACCTTCGATCGTCACCTGATGTTCCTCCATCGCTTCGAGCAGCGCGCTCTGCGTCTTCGGCGTGGCCCGGTTGATTTCGTCGGCCAGGATCAGCTGGGCGAAGATCGGGCCGGGATGGAAGGCGAACGTCTTCGCGTTCATGTCGAACACCGACACGCCGAGGATGTCGTTCGGCAGCAGGTCGCTGGTGAACTGGATGCGGTGAAAGTCAAGGCCCAGAGATTTCGCGATTGCATGTGCGAGCGTGGTCTTGCCGACGCCGGGTACGTCCTCGATCAGCAGGTGGCCGCGCGCGAGCAGGCAGGCTATCGCCAGCCGGACCTGCGATCGCTTGCCGAGGATGACGGTACCCACCTGGTCGATGACCCGGTGGATGGCGGGGAGGAGGGAGGCGTCGTTCATGGCTTAGGCATTTACGGCAAGGCGTACCCCATCTTGACCGAGGCACGAACGCAGGGACGCGGGAACGCGGGAACGCGGGAGCGTCATCGTCTACCGACGCGGTAGACTAACCGTTCCTGCCCCATCGAACGCTGGCGACTCCCATGACCACCGTCTGGCTGACCCATCCCGGCTGCCTTCTGCACGACATGGGTGATGGCCACCCCGAGTGTCCCGACCGTCTGTCGGCGATCGAAGACCGGCTTGCGCGCGATCCTGAGCTGTGTGCGTTGCTGCGCCGAGAGATTGCGCCGGCAGCCACGCGCGAACAGATCGAGCGCGCCCACGATTCGCGGCTGGTCGACGCGATCGAGCGCGCGTCGCCGGCCACCGGCCTGCGCCAGATCGACCCCGATACCGCGATGAATCCGTACACGCTCGAGGCGATCCGGCATGCCGCGGGTGCGGCAGTCCGGGCGACCGACCTCGTGGCCACCGGCGAGGTGGACAACGCGTTCTGTGCGGTGCGCCCGCCGGGTCACCATGCCGAGCGTGCGCGTGCGATGGGTTTCTGCCTGTTCAACAACGTGTCGATCGGGGCGTTGCATGCGCTCGAGGCACAGGGCTTCGACCGTGTCGCGGTGGTCGATTTCGACGTGCACCACGGCAACGGTACCGAGGACATCTTCCGTGACGATCCGCGCGTGATGATGGTCTCGACCTTCCAGCATCCGCTGTATCCGTACAGCGGCATCGACGGTCGTTCCGAGCGCATGGTCAACGTGCCGTTGCCGGCGCATTCTGACGGCCGTGCGTTCCGGGCCGCCGTCGAGCAGGCGTGGATCCCCGCGCTCGAACGGTTCGCCCCCGACATGCTGTTCATCTCGGCGGGCTTCGACGCCCACCGCGACGACCGGCTTGCCTCGCTGGCCCTGTTGGAGGACGACTACGACTGGGTCACCGCGCGCCTGATGGAGGTCGCCGACCGCCTGTGTGCCGGGCGGATCGTCTCGGTGCTCGAGGGTGGCTACAGCCTTCCGGCATTGTCGCGCAGCGTCCTCGCGCATGTACGGCGCCTGGCAGGCGTTGCCGCCGGCTGACGTTGCGCGCCGGTTCGGGCGGCGGGACCCATCCCGGTGGCGGCGGCCGGAGGCCGGACCGGGGTCAGGCGGGATCGAACAGCAGCGCGGCCAGCACGCGGCGGCCTTCGCCGCCCAGGATGTTGTAGGTGCGGCAGGCCGCTGGCGTATCCATCACCTCGATGCCCACCCGTGCCGACGCGAGGCACCGGGTCAGCGCCGGGGAGGGGAAGCGTAGTCGCCGGCCGGTGCCGAGCAGCACCAGTTCGGGTTCGTGCGCAAGCAGTGCTTCGAAGTGCGCAGCCTGCAGCGACGGGAAGTCGAGGACGCTCCAGGGGAGCGGTCCGACGTCGGGTCCGACCAGCAGCGGCGAATCATGGCGTACGCCGTTGACGAGTACGTGATCCGGACCGTGGCCGGTGATCGTGTTGAGCCCGGCGGTATCGGCGAGATGGAACTTCATCGCCGACCCTGATCGCCGAGTGCGGACAGCACCGCGAACAGCTTCGATTTTGCTTCGAAGCCCACGCCGGGGACGTCCGGCAGGCGGACATGGCCGTCCTCGACCGGGATACCGTCGGCAAAGCCGCCGAACGGCTGGAACACGCCGGGATAGGACTCGTTGCCGCCGAGGCCGAGACCGGCCGCGATGTTCAGCGACATCTGGTGGCCGCCGTGCGGGATGCAGCGGCGCGGCGACCAGCCATGCTCGCGCAGCATGGTGAGCGTGCGCAGGTATTCGACGAGGCCGTACGAAAGGGCACAGTCGAACTGCAGCCAGTCGCGGTCGGCACGCATGCCGCCGTAGCGGACCAGGTTGCGCGCGTCCTGCATCGAGAACAGGTTTTCCCCGGTGGCCATCGGATGGGGATAGTGTTCCGCCAGCGCCGCCTGCAGCGCGTAGTCGAGCGGGTCCCCGGCCTCCTCGTACCAGAACAGGCCGTACGGGGCGAGCGCCTTCGCATAGGCCACCGCGGTGGCGAGGTCGAAGCGTCCGTTGGCGTCGACCGCAAGCCGGTCGCCGCTGCCGACCACCGCGAGGACTGCCTCGATCCGCCGCAGGTCCTCGGAGAGGTCGTCGCCGATCTTCATCTTGACCACCGAATAGCCGAGGTCGAGGTAACCGCGCATCTCGTCCTGCAGGGCCCCGAGGTCCTTGCCCGGATGGTAGTAGCCGCCCGCCGCATACACGAACACGCGTGGATCGGCCTCGCCGCCCCGGTACCGGTCGGCCAGCAGCCGCCACAACGGCTTGCGCTCGATCTTCGCGACCGCATCCCACAGGGCCATGTCGAGCACGCCCATCGCCACCGAACGCTCGCCATGGCCACCGGGCTTTTCATTGGCGAACATGCATGCCCACGCCTTGTGCGGGTCGAGGTTGTCGCCGGTATCGTCGAGCAGCGAGGCCGGGGTGGCCTCCAGCAGGCGCGGGATGAAGCGCTCGCGCAACAGGCCCTGCTGTGCATAGCGGCCGTTGGAATTGAAACCGTAGCCGATCACCGGGTGCCCGTCGCGGATCACGTCGGTGACCACCGCGACGATGCTCGCATCCATCCTGGTGAAGTCGATGTAGGCGTTGCGGATCGCCGAGGCGATCGGGGCGGTGCCCTGGTGGATGGCGACGATCTTCGGCACGGCGGGCTCCGGTGGGCTACTCGACGCGGGCGCCGGACAGCTTGATCAGGCGTGCATAGCGTTCGATCTCGCGCGGGATCAGGGCGGCGAAGTCGTCAACGGACATCGCCATCGGCTCGAGCCCCTGTTGCAGGAACTGGTCGCGCACGTCGGGGGTGGTCAGCACCTTCGCAAGCGCGCGGTTGACCTGGTCGACGATCGGCCTCGGCAGCCGCGCCGGCCCCCACATGCCCATCCAGGGGCTCATCTCGTAGCCGGGCAGGCCGGACTCCGAGACGGTCGGGATGTCGGGCAGCATCGGCAGGCGCCGGGCGGAGGTGGTCGCCACCGCGCGCAGCTTGCCCGCCTTGACCTGGCCCATCACCGACGGCACGGTCGCGAGCATCAGAGGCACTTCGCCGCCGAGCAGGCCTGCGAGGGCGGGGCCGCCACCCTTGTAGGGCACGTGCTCGAGTTCGACCTTGGCCATCGAGGAGAACAGCGTCATCGACAGGTGCGGCGCGCTGCCGTTGCCGGCCGAGCCGTAGAGCACCTGTTTCGGCTTCGCGCGCGCGAGGGCAATGAGGTCCTTCACCGAACGGATGGGGAAGGAAGGATGCACGACCAGCAGCGTCGGCTGCGTCGACACCATGCCGATCGGGGTGAAGTCGCGCACCGTGTCGTACGAGAGCTTCGGATAGAGCGCTGCGTTCGACAGATGCGTGACCGAGTGGAGCATCAGCGTGTATCCGTCCGGCTCGGCGCGGGCGACCACGTCGGCACCCACGGTGCCGGCCGCGCCGCCACGGTTCTCGATGGTCACCTGCTGGCCGAGTGCCTCGGACAGCCGGGGCGCGACGATACGCCCCGCGACGTCGTTCGAGCCGCCTGGCGGCCACGGAATCAGCATGCGCACCGGCTTCACCGGCCATGCCTGCTGGGCCAGCGCGGCCGGCGACCGCGCGGCGAGCGGCCCGACAATGACCACCATCGCGGCCAGGACCACCATGCTCGGCAGCCGGTTCATATCGTTCATCGAAGGGATCTCCCGGGAAAGTCGGTCAGACAGGTGCCGCGCGTCAGCATGGCAGCGCATGCCGGTCAGGCGAGCCAGTCGCGGACGCCGGCTTCATCGTGCAGTCGCCAGCAGCGCGAGATCACCGTACGCATCTCCTCGGGCGAGGCACCGTCGGCATAGGCTGCGAGGCGCAGGGCCTTGTCCTCGAGCTCCGGGCGCGACAGCGTGTTGCCGGGATCGCCCTTCGGCGTATCGATCCGCTGCTCGAAGTGCCGCCCGTCGGTGGTCGTCACTTCGACCCGACCCAGCCAGCGCTTTGGATACGCGGCGTCGACCTCGGGGTCGAGCACCATCGTGACCCGCTCCAGGAACGAGCGCACCTTCGCGTCGCGCAGCGCCGGGTCGGTGAACTCGCCCAGGCCGGCGCGCCCGTGCAGGGCGATCTGGGCGAGCACGAAGCCCATCGAGAACTTCGACTGGTGGATCGAGCGCGGATCGGTCACCGGGCCGAGCACGTCGATCGCGCCCTGGTGCACGTGGCAGCGCACCGACGCGATCGCATCGGCGGGCAGTGCGTGCGACTGCATCAGCTCGAGCAGCGCATCGGCCGCCGGATGGGTATGGCGGCACGATGCATGGAACTTGAACGAGGTTTCGGCGAGCGCCCAGCGCTCGCCGAGCCGATCGACGAGGAAAGCGGGGTCGGCGTCGGTCGACATGCCGGCCGCCATCCCGGTCGGGCCCTCGAGGATGCGGCGCGCGCCGGTGAAGCCGTCACGGGCCAGCCAGGCCGCAGTCAGGCCATTGGAAGCCGCCTTGGCGGTGTGCAGCTGCTTGGAGTCGGCTGCATCGCGCAGGAACTCCCACAGACCGGCGGCCTGCGTGCCGGCCGACCCCAGCGCATGCTGCATCTGGTCGGCGTCGAGCTTCAGCAGGTGTCCGACTGCCGCGGCGGCCGCCAGCGTTCCCGCGGTGCCGGTGGTGTGGAACACGCGGTAGTGCGAACGACCGAGGAACTCGCCGACGCGGATGCCGCATTCGTATCCTGCGACGCAGGCGGCGATGAAGTCACGGCCCGAGGCGCCGATCGCCTGCGCGGTCGCCAGAGCGGCCGGGAACACCACGGTCGCTGGATGCAGCACCGAGCTGTTGTGCAGGTCGTCCTGCTCGACGACGTGCGAAGCTGCCGCGTTGACCATCGCCGCGAACAGGGGTGAGGAGAACGTGCGGTTGGTCAGCACCTGCGCCCCGGTCGCAGAGCCTGCACCGGCCGGCCCCATCGTTGCCGCGAAAGATTCCAGGATCGTCACCGGGCGCGCCGTACGCCCGGCGATCGTGCACGCCAACCAGTCGAGGAACAGGTCTTCACAGCGCGCGACCACGGCTGCCGGGATCTGCTCGTAGCGCAGCGAAGCCAGGAATGCAGAGAGTACGGCAGTCTCACCTGCCGCCGGTGGGGTGGACGGGTTGGTCATCTTCGGTTGCTCCTCCAGTGTGCCGGCCCGGTATGCGATCCGATGCATCCGGGGATAGTCCGGCCGATGCCGCGCTCAGGCAGCGCAGGACGCGTGCAGCGAACGGATGGATTCCGCGCTGTAGCCGAGTTCGGAAAGGATCCGGTCGGTATGCTCGGCCAGCGTCGGCACCGGCGCCATCGCCGCCTCGAAATCGTCGAACGAGGCCGGCGGCAGGACGGCGCGCATGGTGCCGCCGGGATGCTCGACCTCGCGCCAGCGCTCGCGCGCCGTCAGCTGCGGGTGGTCCCACACATCGGCGGGGGTGTTCAGGCGTCCGTTGGCGATACCCGCCGCGTCGAGCCGGGCGACCAGTTCCGCCGCGGTGATCTGCGAGAACACGGACTGGAAGATCGCCATCATCTCGGTACGCCGCTCGGTGCGTCTGGTGTTGCTGTCGTAGCGGTCGTCGCGTGCAAGTTCCGGGCGATCGAGCACCTTGTCGCAGAACACGGCCCACTCGCGCTCGTTCTGCAGGCCGAGCATCACGCTGCGGCCGTCGGCGCAGTCGAACTTGCCGTACGGAACGATCGTCGCGTGGTCGGGCCCGCTGCGCCGCGGTGCATTGCCGGAGTAGTGGGTGTAGTACACCGGGTGGCTGTTCCACTCGACCAGGCAGTCGAACATCGGCACTTCGATGTGCGCACCGCAGCCGTCGCGCTCGCGCCGATAGAGCGCTGCGAGGATCGCCGAATAGGCATGCATGCCGGTGGCGATGTCGGCGATCGACACGCCGACCTTGCACGGGGTGTCGGCGGTGCCGGTGACCGAGAGCACGCCGGATTCGCTCTGGATCAGCAGGTCGTAGGCCTTCTTGTCGGCATACGGGCCGGTTGCGCCGTATCCCGAGATATCGCAGGTGATCAGCCGGGGATGTTTCGCGCGCAGCGCTGCCGCACCGAAGCCCAGCCGTTCGACCGCGCCCGGTGCCAGGTTCTGGATGAACACGTCGGCCCGCTCCACCAGCCGGTGCAGCGCCTCGCGTGCGGCCTCCTGCTTGAGGTCGAGCGACAGCGATTCCTTGTTGCGGTTGAGCCAGACGAAATAGGCCGACTGTCCGTCGACCGCCTTGTCGTAGCCGCGTGCGAAATCGCCGCCGTCGGGCCGTTCGACCTTGATCACGCGTGCGCCCAGGTCACCGAGCTGGCGCGCGGCGAACGGCGCTGCGACGGCCTGCTCGACCGACACGACGGTGATGCCTGCGAGTGGCCGGCGTTGCACGGAAGTGTTCATCGCGGCCCGCCGGTCAGAACGAACGTGGCATGCCGAGGACATGCTCGCCGATGTAGGAGAGGATCAGGTTGGTGGAGATCGGCGCAACCTGGTAGAGCTTCGTCTCGCGGAACTTGCGTTCGACATCGTACTCGGCGGCGAAGCCGAAGCCGCCGTGCGTCTGGACGCAGACGTTGGCCGCTTCCCAGGATGCGTCGGCGGCGAGCAGCTTGGCCATGTTCGCCTCGGCACCGCAGGGCAGCCCTTCGTCGAACATCCGGCAGCCCTTGAAGCGCATCAGGTCGGCGGCCTCGACGTTCACGTGCGCCCGCGCGATCGGGAACTGGATGCCCTGGTTCTGGCCGATCGGGCGGTCGAACACGACGCGGTCCTTCGAGTACTGGGTCGCCTTCTCGATGAACCAGTGGCCGTCGCCGATGCACTCGGCGGCGATCAGCAGGCGCTCGGCGTTCATGCCGTCGAGGATGTACTTGAAGCCGCGTCCTTCCTCGCCGATCAGGTTCTCGGCCGGCACTTCGAGGTTGTCGAAGAACAGTTCGTTCGTCTGGTGGTTCATCATGTTGCGGATCGGCTTGACCGTCAGCCCGTTGCCGATCGACTGCTTGAGGTCGACGATGAACACCGACAGCCCTTCGGACTTGCGCTTGACCTGGTCTTTCGGCGTGGTGCGCGCAAGCAGCAGCATCAGGTCGGAGTAGAGCACCCGCGAGATCCAGACCTTCTGGCCGTTGACGATGTAGCGGTCGCCCTTGCGCACCGCGGTCGTCTTCAGGTTGGTCGTGTCGGTGCCGGTCGAGGGCTCGGTGACGCCGAACGACTGCAGGCGCAGCTTGCCGGACGCGATGCCGGGCAGGTACTTGCGCTTCTGCTCTTCAGATCCGTGGCGCAGCACCGTACCCATCGTGTACATCTGCGCATGCACGTAGCCGGAGTTGCCGCCCGCGTGGTTGATCTCCTCGAGGATGATCGATGCCTCGGTCAGGGTCACGCCCGATCCGCCGTACTCCTCCGGGATCAGCGCCCCGAGCCAGCCAGCCTCCTCGAGTGCCTTGATGAATGCTTCCGGGTAACCGCGCTCTTCGTCGATCCGGCGCCAGTATTCGCCGTCGAAGGCACCGCACAGGTCACGTACGGCCTGGCGCAGGGGTTGGTGGGTGTCGGTCGAGTGAGGGGCATTCATCGGCGGTCGGCTCCGGTCCGGGCAGTGTCGCCGAGGATCGTCTGCGCGTCGTCGGCGGGCGGCATCCAGGGCGCGCCGGATTATAGGCATGCTTGACCACCGGGGACAGCGAATCCTATGATCGTCCGCGTTCGACGTCCGTCGTCGCCAGCACTCCGTCAACCTGCGTCCCGCGAGTCCCGCGCACAAGCCGCGCGGCACGCCCCCGGCAGACGCCCAGATACTGGAAAGAAAACGTGGCAGAAGTGACCTCCGGCTGGCCGGACGATGTGTACGCGGAGCTCGAAGCCGCCGGTATCCGCCAGGTGTCCTACGTGCCGGATGCCGGCCACAGCCGGCTGATCCAGCGCTGCCGGGCCAACCCTGCGATGCGGACGGTTTCTCTGACGACCGAGGAGGAAGGCGTCGCGATGGGGCTGGGCGCGTGGCTCGGTGGCGTTCGCCACGTGCTGCTGATGCAGTCCTCCGGGGTCGGCAATACGATCAACATGCTCGCGGCGCCGATCGAGCTGCGGGTGCCACTGCTGATGCTGGTGACGATGCGCGGCGAGTGGGCCGAATTCAATCCGTGGCAGCTGCCGATGGGGCAGGGTACCCGCGCGGCGCTCGAGAGCGTCGGCACGCTGGTCTACCCGGTCGACCAGCCGGCGGAGATCGCGCCGACCGTCGGTGCGGCCGCGACGATGGCCTTCAACACCGGCCGCGCGGTCGCCGTGCTGATCGGTCAGCGGGCCATCGGCGCAAAGAACTGGAACAAGTAGCAGCCCCCGACATCTGCAGGAACGATTCCTTCCATGGCCAGTGCGAACCCTCCTTCCCATTCGTCGGCGGCGATGCTGCGCCGGCCGCTGATCGAGGCGATCCTCGCGCGGCGCGCCGATGCGCTGGTGATCACCGGGCTGGGCACGACTTGCTACGACGTGTTCTCGGCCGGGGACAACCCGCTCAACTTCTACAACTGGGCCGGCATGGGTGGCGCGGCGATGGTCGCCTGCGGCCTGGCGCTGGCGCAGCCGAAGCGGCGGGTCCTCTGCATCACTGGCGACGGCGAGATGCTGATGGGGCTCGGCAGCCTCGCGACGATCGCGTGCGAGAAGCCGGCCAACCTGTCGATCGTGGTGATGGACAATGAACATTACGTCGAGACCGGCATGCAGGGCACCCACACCGGGCGTGGCGTCGACCTCGCCGGAATCGCCCGCGCCGCCGGTTTCCCGGTCGCCGGCTGCGTGACCGTGCAGGACGCCTTCCCGGCTGCGCTCGAGGCGATCTACGGGCCCGGCCCGGTGTTCATGAACCTGAAGGTAGACCCCGCCCAGCCGCCGATGACGCTGCCGATGCGCGACGGCCCCTACATCCGCAGCCGGTTCCGCGACGCGCTGCTCGGGCCGGCGGTCGCGCACCCGGTGATGATCCCGGCATCGAAGCAGCCGTAGCGCGAGCGGCATCGGACGCGGCGGCCGCTGCGCCAGACCCGGGTGGAGGAAGGCAGACGATGGATACCAGCGGCGAGACACTGAAGGTCTACCAGCACTACATCGACGGCCGTCCGGCGGCGCCGTCCGGTGGCCGCCATTTCGAGAGCCACAACCCTTTCACCGCTAAGCCCTGGGCGATGATCGCGCAGGGCGACGCACGCGATGTCGACCTCGCGGTCGAGGCTGCCCATCGGGCATTCACCAGCGGGCCCTGGTCCAGGTTGAATGCGTCCCAGCGCGGTGCGCTGCTGCTCAAGCTCGCCGATCTGATCGGGCCCGAGGCGCAACGGCTTGCCGCGATCGAGGTGCGCGACAATGGCAAGCTGCTCTCCGAAATGGCTGGCCAGACCGCGTACATGGCGAACTGGTACCGCTACTACGGCGGCCTCGCCGACAAGATCGAAGGGGCAGTGATCCCCACCGACAAGGCGGACGTGCTCAACTTCACCCGTCACGAGCCGCTCGGCGTGGTCGCGGCCATCGTGCCGTGGAATTCGCCGCTGCTGCTCACGGCCTGGAAGCTGGCGCCGGCGCTGGCTGCCGGCAACACGGTGGTGATCAAGCCGTCCGAATACACCTCGGCATCCATCCTCGAGTTCATGGCGCTGGTCGAGCAGGCGGGATTCCCGCCCGGGGTGGTAAACGTGGTCACCGGCTTCGGGCCGGATGTCGGGGCCCCGCTGTCCGGGCACCCGAAGGTGGCGAAGGTCGCCTTCACCGGCTCCGACCGCACTGGCCAGCTGATTTACGAGGGTGCCGCGAAGGGGCTGAAGCCCGTGAGCATGGAACTCGGCGGAAAGTCGCCGAACATCGTGTTCGACGACGCGCAGATCGACAATGCGGTGAAGGGCGTGATCTCCGGCATCTTCGCCGCGACTGGCCAGACCTGCATCGCGGGTTCCCGGCTGCTGGTCCAGCGATCGATCCACGACGCGTTCGTGCAGCGGCTCGTCGACTTCGCGAAGACCGCGCGCATGGGCGATCCGATGAGCTCCAGTACGCAGGTGGGGCCAGTGACCAACCAGCCGCAGTACCGCAAGATCCTCGAGTACATCGACATCGCCCGCGGCGAGGGGGCGGTCCCGGTGCTCGGTGGCGGCAGGGCGGTGCGGCCGGAATGCGGCGATGGCTGGTTCGTCGAGCCGACCATCTTCGTCGGCGTGAAGAACGAGATGCGCATCGCCCAGGAGGAAGTGTTCGGGCCCGTCCTGTCAGTGATCCCGTTCGAGGACGAGGACGACGCGGTGCGCATCGCCAACGACGTGCGGTTCGGGCTGGCTGCGGGCGTGTGGACGCAGGACATCCGCCGCGCGCTGTCGATGAGCGAGCGGCTGCGCGCCGGTACCGTCTGGGTGAACACCTATCGGGCCGTGTCCTACCTGTCGCCGTTCGGCGGCTACAAGCGCAGCGGCCTGGGGCGCGAGAACGGGCAGGACATGATCCACGAGTACCTGCAGACCAAGAGCGTCTGGATTTCCACGGCGACGGAAGTGCCGAACCCGTTCGTGATGCGCTGAGCGCATCGTTCGCCGTGCGCGCCATCGGAGCACGATACGAATGAAGGTCGCCGAGTTCCTGCTGCAGTCGCTGGAGGCCGTCGGTGTGCGGCACATCTTCGGCAATCCCGGTACGACCGAGATCCCGCTGGTCCGGGCCTGTGCGGGGCGCGGGCCGGACGGGATTTCCTACGTCGTCGCACTTTCCGAGGTCTCGGCGGTGCCGATGGCCGATGCGCAGGCGCGGCTGCGGCGCGGACTGGGCGTGGTGAACCTGCACGTTGCTCCGGGCCTCGGCAACGGCATGGGCAACCTCTACACGGCTGGCATCGCGAAGTCGCCGTTGCTGGTGCTGGTCGGCAGTCAGGACAGCCGGTTCCTGCATACCGGGCCGATCCTGCATGGCCCGCTGGAGCAGATGGTGCGGCCGCTGGTGAAAGCGGTGTATACGCTCGCTTCCCCCGGGGACATCGCGTTCCATGTCCGACAGGCGATCCGTGTGGCGCTGACACCGCCGACCGGACCGGTGGCGCTGATCTGCGCGCCCGACCTGCTGGAGCTCGAGATCGATGCCCAGCCGGTGGTGGTGCAGCCACCGCGGCTGGCCGGACTCGCTGCGGGCGACGCCGCAGCCTTCGCGGCGTTCCTGCAGGGCGCACGCTCCCCGGCACTGATCGCCGGCGAGGATGTCCACTGGGCCGGTGCGTCGGGCGCCCTGCGGCAACTCGCGGAGTCCATCGGTGCACCGGTGTACAGCGGCCCCTATACGGCGGTGCTGCCGCTCGATACTCGATCTGCGAGCCATGCCGGATACCTGTCGCCAGGCTTCAGGGCGATCGGCGAACGGCTGCGCGAGCACGATGCCCTTCTGTTCGTGGGCTTTCGCAATTTCCGGACGACGCTGTATGCCGAGCCCGCGCTGCGCCAGGCCAAGGCATGGCTGGGCCACGATCCCGCGGTGCTGGCGGCCGACGGCGAATTCGAACTGGCCCGGCTGGCCGATCTCGATTCCTCACTCCTGGCGATCGGTACGGCGCTGGTGGCAGCCTCGGTCGCGGGCGAGGGTGCCACCCGGCGCCGCTGGCTGCCCGAGGTCGCGCTCCCCGAGGCTGCTGCGGCCGTTTTCCATCCGACCCGTGCGATCGTCGCACTGCTGCGCGCGTTCGGCGATGCGATCGTGTTCGACGAATCCGGGCTGTCAACGTCCGATGTGCGTCAGTTCATCGACGCGCGCGCCGGTGAGTACCTGATCAACGGCAGTGGCGGTATCGGCTGGGCGCTGGCTGCTGCGGTCGGCGGTGCGCTCGTCCGCCCGGAGCGGCAGGTGCTTGCGGTGGTCGGCGACGGCTCCTCGCTGTACGCCTCCGAAGCGTTGTGGACTGCCGTCCATCGCGGGGCGAGGCTGCTGCTGGTGGTGCTGTCGAACCGGCGCTACGCCACGCTCAACGAGGCCGCCGGGCGGCTCGCCGACGGGCCGATCGACCTGTTTTCGCTCGAGCCGCCAGTGCTCGACTTCAGCGGCCTCGCGAAGCTCCACGGGCTGGCATTTTCCCGCTGCGACTCCGAAGCCGAACTGGCCGACTTCCTGCTCAGGTCGGGTGGCCGCGTCGAGGCATCGACCCTGCTGGAACTCAGGTTCGATCCCTCGATCGCGCCGGTGATGGCGGCGCGCCACTTCTGACGACGGCCGCCGCCGATACACCGTCCCGGCCGCCTCAGCGCTGGATTGCCGGGAAGGTCACGGCGATGCCCCACGCGAAGGCCAGTGCCGACACCAGCGCCCCGGCCCAAGGATGGCCGGTAGCCCTGAAACACCATCGGCTGAGCAGTCCGTAGGCAATGAACATGAGCAGGATCGCCGGGATGATGATCACCAGGAAAAACAGCCGCGACAGGTCGAGCGCCACGGCCAGCACCAGAGACCCCAGGAACAGTGCCTTGGTGAGCGGGTAGGCGAAGCGCGGCGCCTGCGCATGCCGGGCCAGCCCTTCGTCGGCCAGCGCCCAGACGAGCGTCCCGACCAGCATCGCCAGGATCAGCGCGCCGCGCCCGTCGGCGGGCCAGAGGTTGAACACGTAACGGTCTATCGGGATGCCGACGGCCAGGGTCGCCCAGGCGATCATCGCGAGCGCGATCGCCGCCGTGGCCGGAGAAGGCACGCAGACCGCTGGGGGCGCCAGCCGGCCGCTGTGCACGAGCCATGCACCGCCGACCGCGGTGAGCAGGCCGTAGAGGCCGAAATGCAGCAGCAGGTAGTCGCCGAGCAGGATCGGCAGGAAATGCGAGGGCACCAGCCGCAGCAGCAGTGGTGTGGCGAGCGCGGGCCCGACCGTCAGCCACAGCCAGTCGCGCCGCGCGAGCGCGCGCAGCGGCAGGCCCGGTGCCGCCTGCGCCGACGGTGCGCACGGCGCAGGCTGGCTGCGCGTGTGGCCAGCCGCCCGCCGACCGAGCAGCGTCGACAGTGGCCATGCGAGCAGGAGGGCACCTGCCAGCAGGCCGGCAAGCGCGGGGCCTCGGGCATCGATGAACCTGCTGTCCGTTGACGGTGGCGCCGTGTGCCCGGGGTCATCGAAGGCCTGGCGCAGCCACTCGAGCGACTCACGCTGGCTGGTCGCGTGGTAGAGCACGCCGATATGCTCCGCGCCGTTTGCCAGCATGAAGCGCCGTGCGCTGCCGTCCTCGAAGCGGCCGTAGGTCCGGCCCGGCACCACGCCTTGCGCGTCCTCGTCGGTGGCGTCCGGGCCGGCGACCAGCCGGCGCCCGAACGATTGCACCATCGCCGGCTCGATCGACCCGTAGACCGACAGCAGGTTGCGTGGGGCGACCATGCGCGCACCGCCGTAGACCAGCGAAACGCCCACCGTGGCGACGATCGACGGGTCGGCCTGTGCCTGCCGCACCACGAGGTCGGACGCCATCGAATGCCCGAGCAGGGCGACCCGCCCGTCTGCGCCGGGCAGCGTGCGGGCGAAGCCGACGATACGATCGAGCGCTCCGAGCAGTGCCGCGAGCAGCGCGTCATGCTCCTGCAGGCTGCCGGGCAGAGGCTGCGGATGCCTGCCATGGCCCGGAAAGTCGAAGGTGACGGCGATCATTCCATTGCGCGCGGTGGTCGTCGCGAAGGCCTGCATCAGTTGCTGCGAGCCGGCGAAGCCGTGCGCGATGACGACTACCGGCCGTGCCACGGCGCGGTCGTCAGCGGGCCGGCCGCCGGCCGGACGGAACACCGTGACCGGGATGGCATCCACGTGGCTGCGGGTGACTTCGAGTCCCCGCCGGGCGGACTCGAGGGTACGCAGCGACTGGCCTGCCAGCAGCAGCGCGGCCAACGCAACGAGGGTCATCCCGATGGTGGATGGCAGCCCACGCATCACAGTGCGCGTCCGGTCAGAGCAGGCCGCGCGCGATGCCTCCATCGACCAGCACGGACTGCCCCGTGATGTAGCTCGCCTGGTGCGATGCGAGGAACGCGACCATCGAGGCAATCTCTTCCGGGCGGCCGAATCGCCGCAACGGGATATCGCGCGCGAACTCGCTGATCACGTCCTCCGCGTCGACGCCGCGCTCTGCTGCAAGCTGCGCGGCGCGCTTCGCCCAGAGCGCGGTGCGGGTGCGGCCGGGCGACACCGAGTTCACCCGGATGCCGAAGCGGGACAGCTCGGCGGCAAGCGTCTTGGTGAGCGCGATCAGGCCGGCCTTGTGCACGTTGGACACGACCTGGTGCTCGTACGGCATGCGGGCACCGGCGGCGCCGAGCAGCACGATGCTGCCGGTGCCCGCCTCCTTGAGCATCGGCAATGCGAGCCGGATCGAGCGGACCGCGGACAGCACGTTGAACTCGTAGTTGGCCAACCACGCATCATCGGTGAGTTCCTCGAACAGGGCGCGCTGGCTGCCACCGACCGCCGAGACCAGGATGTCCAGGCGCGGGCCGCCATCGCTGTCGTCCGAGCGCAGCCAGTCCGTGAGCTTGGCCACGTCGTAGGTCTGGGTGATATCGGCTGCGAAGTGACGCACGGGCCGACCGACGGATGTCTCGAGCTGGTCGGCCGCGCGCGCGAGCTTTTCCGGGTTGCGCGACACGATCGTGACCTTGGCACCGTTCTCGAGCAGGGTGCGTGCCGATGCAAAACCGATGCCTTCCGAGCCGCCGACCACGAGTGCGTGTTCGCCAGCGATGCCCAAGTCCATGCCTTTGCTCCTGCAGTTGTTTCGGATTGCCCGCGAGGTTGCAGGGTATCAGTCCGGGCGTGTCCCCGACAGGCCGGCGCCCCTGCCCTGGATCTCGTGCTGCTGCGGCAGGAGCGCGCCGCAGCCGAGGCCCGGGGCGCAGCCAAGCACGGCATGGCTGCCGCGACCGCTGCAGCGATTCGAATGATCGGTATCATCTCGTATCCCGCGCTGAAAGCGCCGGCATGAAAGTACCCGATCAACAGCCGAGGCCCGTCACCGATGAACGACCCGATTCCCCACGACCTTATCGTGCACGACGCACCTGTCGCGCGTGCGCCCAGCGACGTCCTGTTCGGCAGTGATGCGGTCGCCGAGACGCTGCGGCGGCTCGACATCCCGTTCATCGCACTCAACCCGGGCGCGAGCTACCGCGGCCTGCACGACAGCATCGTCAATTACCTGGGCAACCGCACGCCGCAGATGATCCTGTGCCTGCACGACGAACATGCGGTGCACATCGCCCAGGGCTACTGGAAGGCCTCGGGCCGGCTGATGGCCTCTGCGCTGCATTCCAACGTCGGCCTGATGCATGCGTCGATGCCGATCTTCAACGCCTGGTGCGACCGCACGCCGGTGCTGATCCTCGGCGCCAACGGTCCGATGGATGCCGCCCGCCGCCGGCCGTGGATCGAGTGGATCCACACCTGTGCCGACCAGGCTTCGCTGGTACGTGACTTCACCAAGTGGGATAACCAGCCGGCTTCGGTGCCCGCTGCAGTCGAGGCGCTGCTGCGCGCGCGCCAGATCGCGCTCACGGCCCCGCGTGGTCCGGTCTATGTGAACCTCGACGTGGCGCTGCAGGAAGACAGGATCCCCGCGATGCCGCCGATGCCCGACTTCGATCGCTTCGCGGCACCGCAGGACGTGCATCCGTCGCCGGACCTCGTGAAGCAGGCTGCGGCGCTGCTGTCGAACGCAAAGCGCCCGGTCATGCTCGCCGGCCGCGTGTCGCGCAGCCTGGACGGTTGGAACGCACGGGTCGCACTGGCCGAGAAACTGCAGATGGAATCGGTCAGCCACATCAAGCTGGCTGCGTCGTTCCCGACCGATCATCCGCTGCACGTCGGCCCGCCTGGAAACCGCCTCGGGCCCGAGGCGGCCGAGGCGCTGCGCGACGCGGATGTCATCCTGTCGCTCGACTGGCTCGACCTCGGCGGCACCTTCAAGCAGGCGTTCGGCGACAAGCCGGTCGGTGCCAAGGTGATCCAGGTGTCCTGCGACCAGCACAACCATCGCGGCTGGAGCATGGACTACCACGTGCTGCCTCCGGTCGACCTGCTGCTGATGTGCGAGCCGGACGCTGCCGTGCCGCTGCTGCTGGACGCGGTGCAGCCGCGCAAGTCGACGGTACCGGTGCCGAAGGCGGCAGCGGGCAAGGTTGCATCGACCAGTGCCGTCACGCTGCAGGGCGTGGGTGATGCGCTGCGCGCGGCGCTCGAGGGTGTCGACTATTGCGTGACCCGCTTGCCGCTGGGCTGGCACGGTTCGTATCTGCCGTTCAAGCATCCGCTCGACTACATCGGCGTCGACGGCGGCGCGGGCGTGGGCGCCGGCCCCGGCATCACCGTCGGCGGTGCGCTGGCGATCAAGGACAGCGGCCGGATCGCTCTGGGCATCATGGGCGACGGCGACTTCCTGATGGGCAACACCGCCATCTGGACCGCGACCCACTACAAGATTCCGGCGCTGTTCGTGATCTGCAACAACCGGTCGTACTTCAACGACGAACGCCACCAGGAGGCGATCGCGGTCAAGCGCGGCCGCCCCCCGGAGAACCGCTGGATCGGCCAGCGCATCGACGATCCGGACATCGATCTCGCCGCGATGGGTACCGCACAGGGGGCGCTCGGCATCGGCCCGGTCAAGGACTTCGCCGAGATGCGTCCTGCGATCGAGCGCGGGCTTGCGCATGTCAAGGCAGGCGGGGTGTGCGTGATCGACATGCGGGTGCTGCCCGGGTACGACGCGGAATGACGATCGGCGGTGTCGGTGGCGCGCGCGCTGTTCAGGCGTGGCGCCCGGCGGCACGGCTGGGGCTGGCCGCGGCCGCGGCCGGCCTGGCGTGGTCGGCCGGCGCGGTGCTGGCCCAGCCGGTTGCCTATCCGGCCAAGCCGGTACGCATCGTGGTTCCGTTCGCGGCCGGCGGGCCGGTCGACGCCGTCGGGCGCACGCTCGGTCAGCGGCTGTCCGAAGGGCTGGGCCAGCCGGTTCTGATCGACAATCGGGGCGGAGCCGGTGGCTCGATCGGCATGGAGGTGATGGTGCGCGCGGTGCCCGACGGCTACACGCTCGGCGTGGGCAGCCTCGGCAGCCTGGTGCTGTCGCCGGTGATCGACCCGAAGCTGCGCTACGACCCGCTGAAGGATGTCACGCCGATCGCCTCGGTCGCGGTGACCCACTACGTGCTGGCTGTGCATCCATCGGTGCCGGCGAAGACTGCGCAGGACCTCGTGCGAATCGCACGCGAGCGCCGCGGCAAGCTGAACTATGGTTCATCCGGCGTAGGATCGATCTCGCACCTGATCGCCGAGGCGCTGCAGAGCGCGACCCCGGGCATCGAGATGGTGCATGTCGCCTACAAGGGCATCGCCCCGGCACTCGCAGCCCTGATCGGCGGCGAGATCGACCTTGCCTTCCTCACGCTGCCACAGGCTGAGAGTTCGGCAAAGGCCGGCCGGCTGCGCCTGCTCGCTGCCACCGGCGCGACGCGGCCGGAAGGTGCGAAGGCACTGCCGACCCTGCTCGAAGCGGGGCTCAAGGTGCATCCGGTGGAGGGCAGCTATGGGCTGGTCGGTCCGGCTGGCCTGCCGCGTGATGTCGTGGTGCGTCTCAATGCGCAGGTCAACGCTGCACTGAAATCTCCGGATTTCCGCCAGCGGTTCGAATCCCAGGGCTTCGAGGCGGTGGCCCCGAATTCGCCCGAGGACTACGTGAAGCAGATCCGCGGCGACCTGGAAGTGTTCGGCCGCGTGGTCAAGCGGGCGGGCATCAAGCCCGAAGGCTGAGCGGCGGAGCATCTTTGCGGCGGGTCCCGCGCTGCGGTACGCTCGGCAAGGCGGGTCGAGCACGGCGTGGGACGCAAGAATACATGCGCCGGCAGGCCGCCCGACGGAGGATGAGCGTTCATGTCGAAGCAGACGCAGGTCGCACCCGATGCGCCGGCACCCGGCGCGCAGGCGCCGCGTGCGGACCTCGCGCACTTCTTTGCGCCGCGTTCGGTCGCGCTTGTCGGCGCCACCGACGACCGCTCGCGCTTTGCCGGCAAGGTGCTGATGCGGCTCGCCAACTTCGGCTATGGCGGCACGGTGTACCCGGTCAACCCGCGCTTCAGCGAGGTCGGCGGGCGGCGCTGCCATCCGTCGGTGGCGGACCTGCCCGAGGCGCCGGACCATGTGGGTATCGTCGTACCGACCGGGCAGGTGCTGCCGATCCTGGAGGCCTGCGCGGCCCGCGGCGCGCGCTTCGCGACCGTCTACTCCGGCGGCTTCGCCGAGACCGGCACGACCGAGGGGCGGGCGCTGCAGGCGGAGATCACCGCCCTTGCGCGGCGCACCGGGCTGCGCGTGATGGGACCGAACTGCAACGGGATGGTGAACTTCGTCGATGGGTTCACCATGACCACTTCGGCGACCGTGGCAAGGCGCCGGGCGGCAGGCAACGTTGCCGTGGTCGCGCAAAGCGGCGGCGCCGGCCAGGTGAACGTGATGTGGCGCGCCCAGGAAGCGGGCATCGGCATCAGCTACGAGGTGAGTTGCGGCAATTCCGCCGACCTGAACATCATCGACTTCATCGATTTCATGGTCGAGGACGAGTCGACCGACGTGATCATGGTGCTGGCAGAGCACATCCCCGATGGGGCGCGGCTGATCGAAGCCGCAGGCCGCGCGGCGGCGAAGGCAAAGCCGATCGTGATGGTCAAGCTCGGGCGCACCGCTGCCGGCAGCCATGCAGCGGCCTCGCATACCGGGGCGATGGCCGGGGCCGACGATATCTGCGATGCAGCGCTGCGCCAGTGCGGGATCATCCGCGTCGACGACTGCAACGAGTTGTACGAGACCGCGATGCTGCTGCGCACGCGGCGGCTGCCGCGCGGCCGGCGTGCGGCAGCCACGACCATCTCCGGTGGCAACGGCGTACTGCTGGTCGACCTCGGTGCCTCGGTGGGCATCGAGTTCCCGTCGTACACCGCGGACACCGAGGCTGCGCTGGCCTCCCTGCTGCCCAAGCATGCGACCACCGCGAACCCGACCGACGTGACCAATGCGGCGCTCGGCCAGCCTGGCCTGTTTCATCGCTGCATCTCGACGATCGCGGCCGACCACAACATCGACGTGGTGGTTCCGATCTTCACGCTGGCTGCGGCCAGCGACATCCGGCAGGCGGTGCAGGCGGCACGCGAGACCGACAAGCCGGTCGCGCTGCTCTGGACCGGCGGCTGCAACGATGACCCGTCGCTCACGCCGGCAGTGCTCGCGGCTGAAGGGGTGGCGGTCTACCGCAACACGTTGTCGTGCATGAAGGCGGTGCGCGCATCGGTGGACTATGCGGTCTTCCTGCGCAGTGCACGTCGCTCGACGGCGCCAGCGCGGCCTCCGGGCGTCGACCCGGACACGGTGGGGCGCCTGCTCGACGGGTTGCGCGGCAACATGACCGAGCGCGCGAGCAAGGCAGTGCTGGCCGCCTGCGGCCTGCCGGTGACTGCCGAGCGGCTCGCGCGCGACGCGGACGAGGCGGTGGCGGCAGCCACCGCCATCGGTGGCACGGTGGCAATGAAGATCGAGTCGGCCGACATCCCGCACAAGACCGAAGCCGGCGCGATCCGTCTTGGCGTGCAGGGGGAGGCTGCAGTACGCATCGCCTTCGCCGAGGTGATGGCCGCAGCGGAGCGGTTCCGTCCGGATGCGCGCATCGACGGTGTGCTGGTGCAGGAGATGGCGCCGCCGGGCCTCGAGATGATGCTCGGTGTCGTCACCGATCCGGTGTTCGGGCCGGTGGTGGTGGCCGGGCTCGGCGGCATCCATGTCGAAGTGCTGCGCGACATCGCGTTCCGGGTCGCTCCGGTTTCGGAAGCAGAGGCCGACGCCATGCTGCGCGAGCTGCGCGGCTACCGCCTGCTGGAAGGCGTACGCGGTGCCGCACCGCGCGACATCGAGGCGTTGCGCGACGCACTGGTCCGACTCTCGTGGCTGGCGCATGAACAGCAGGCTTCGCTGGCGGAGCTCGATATCAATCCGCTCGTGCTGTACGAGCGCGGCGCTGGCGCGAAGGTCGTCGATGCGCTGATCGTGGGAAGAGGAAGCGATGGAAACACCGGCGCTTGAGGTTGAACTCACCGACGAGTTGCGTGCGATGCGCGAGGCGGTGCGCCGCTTCGTCGACCGTGAGCTCGGCCCCTGGGCAGAAGAGATCGACCGCAGCGGCGAGATCCCCGATGGCCTGATCGAACTGATGCAGCGCAACGGCTACTGCGGCATGCGCCTGCCGGTCGAGTACGGCGGGGGCGGGCTGTCGCTGTTCCAGTACTGCATCGCACTGGAGGAATTCAGCCGGCTGCACCGGGCCTTCACGATCGCGGCCAACTACACCAGCGGCATGACGCCGATGGCCATCGCCCGCCACGGTACGCCGGCGCAGAAAGAGAAGTTCCTGCGCGGTTTCGCTGCTGGCAGGTTGAAATCCGGGTTCGCCCTGACCGAACCCGAGGCCGGCTCGGACGCCGCCTCGATGCGTACCCGCGCCGAGCGGCGTGGCGACGGCTGGGTACTGAACGGGCGCAAGCACTACATCAGCGGCGGCCATGTCGCAGACGTGATCATGGTGATGGCGGTCACCGATCCCGAGAAGCGCGCTCGCGGCGGCATCACTGCCTTCCTGGTCGAGAAGGGCATGCCGGGGTTCTCGGTGACCCGGGTGGACACCACGATCGCGACCGATGCAATCCGCCTGGCGGAGCTGACCTTCGAGGATTGCGTGCTGCCCGACAGCGCGGTGGTCGGCGAGGTCGGCAACGGCTTCAAGGTGGCGATGGGTTCGCTGAACGACGGTCGCATGTCGGTGTCGTGTTCCTGCGTCGGGGCGGCCGAATCGCTGGTCGAGCGCTCGATCGAGCATGCGAAGACCCGGCGCACCTTCGGCAAGCTGCTTGCCGAACGGCAGGCGATCCAGTGGATGCTCGTCGATTCTGCGGTGGACATCGCCGCCGCGCGCGCCCTCTGCTACGACGTGCTGCGCCGGATCGAGCGGGGCGAGAAGGTGGGTTCGGCCGGCAGCATGTGCAAGCTGTTCTGTTCCGAGATGGTCGGCCGGGTCGCCGACCGCGCGGTGCAGATCCACGGCGGCATGGGCGTGATCCGCGGTTTCCCGGTCGAGCGCTTCTATCGCGATGTGCGGCACTACCGGGTGGGCGAGGGCGCCTCCGAGATCCAGCGGATCGTGATCGCGCGCGACCTGCTGCGCGGCGTGAAGATCGAGGACTGACGACGTGAAGACGAACGCTGCGATCGTCGGCATCGGCGAGAGCCGGGTCGGGAAGGTACCGGACCGCTCGGCGCTGCAGTTGCAGGCCGACGCTGCGCAGGCCGCGCTCGCCGACGCCGGGCTGTCGATGTCCGACATCGACGGACTGCTCACCACCCCGGTGCGGGTGGAGCACTGGAACATGCCGGCCGGCGTGGTGGCGCACCACCTGGGCATCCGCCCGGCCTTCCTGTCCACGGTCGACCTCGCGGGGGCATCGGGCGCGGCGATGATCCACCAGGCGGCGATGGCGATCGCTTCCGGGCAGTGCACGACGGTGCTGTGCGTGGCCGGCCAGAACCTGCTGAGCCATGGCTCCCGGTCGACCGCGGTGCGCAAGATGGCCGAGGGCGGCAGCGCGCACCCGCAGTTCGAGGTGCCGTACGGGCCGCTGGTGCCCTCGCTCTATGCGCTGGTTGCGCAGCGGCACATGCATGAGTACGGCACTACCGCCGAGCAACTGGCCGAGGTGGCGGTGGCCATCCGCCGGCATGCGTCGTTGAACCCCAACGCGCACAAGCGCGAGCCGATCACCGTGGCCGACGTGCTCGGCTCGAAGATGATCACATCGCCGCTGCACATCCTCGACTGCGCGATCGTCTCCGACGGCGCGGCGGCGGCGATCGTCACCAGTGCCGAACGTGCGCGCGACCTGCGCTCGCGCCCCGCCCACCTGCTGGGGCAGGGCTACGGGCTGCGCCACAGCCATATCGGGGATACGTCGCTCACCACCACCGGCGCGGTCGATTCCGGCCGCGATGCGTTCCGCACCGCCGGGTTGTCGCCATCGGATGTCGATGTTGCGCAGATCTACGACTGCTTCACGATCACGGTGATCGTAGAACTCGAGGACCTCGGCTTCTGCGCCAAGGGCGAGGGCGGTGCATTCGTCGAGGGCGGACGCATCGGGCTGGGCGGGGCGCTGCCGGTGACCACCCACGGCGGCCTGCTGTCGGGCGGCCATCCCGGCCTGGGTGGCGGGTTCTTCCACGTGCTGGAGGGGGTTCGCCAGGTGCGCGGCGACGCCGGCGAGCGGCAGGTGCCGGATGCGAAGGTCGCGCTGGTGCATGGCAATGGTGGAGTGATCAGCGTGCATTGCACGCTCCTCCTCGGCCAGGAGGGCAGGACATGAGCGAGCGTCCGTTGCCGGTGCCCGACGCGGCGACCGCGCCGTACTGGGATGCGGCCCACGAGCACCGGCTGGTGATGCCGAAGTGCAACGACTGTGGGGCATTCCACTTCTATCCGCGCACGCTGTGTCCCCACTGCAGCTCGGCGCAACTCGAGTGGACCCCGTGCAGTGGTCGTGCCGAGGTCTACTCGTACACGGTCGTGCATCGCGCGCCCGGTCCAGCCTTCGCGGCGGAAGTGCCCTATGTGGTGGCGACCGTGAAGCTGCAGGAAGGGCCGCACTTGATGACGCGCATCAGGGGTTGCGCGCCGGAGGCTGTACGTATCGGGATGGCAGTCCGGGTCGCCTTCGATGATGCGTCCGCAGAGATCACGTTGCCGGTGTTCGAGCCGGCGGGGGAGGAATGATGAATAGATCGCAACGGTCTGCTTCCGCGTGGGCACCAGCCGCACCCGATCCATCGCCGGCATCCCTGGCATTCGTCATGGCGGTTGCCGCTGCCGTATTGCAGGCGATCCCGCTGCCGGCGGCGGCCCAGGCCTGGCCGGTAAAGCCGGTGCGTTTCGTGTCGCCCTATCCGCCCGGCGGTGCCAACGACGTGCTGGCCCGCATCCTTGCGCAGAAGCTGGGCGAGACGATGGGGCAGCCGTTCCTGGTCGAGAACCGCGCCGGTGCCGCCGGCAACCTCGGCGCGGAACTGGTCGCGCGTGCGGCGCCCGACGGCTACACGCTGCTGATGGGGCAGGCGAGCAACCTCACGATCAACGTGAGCCTGATGGCGAAGATGCCCTACGACCCGGTGAAGGACCTGGCGCCGGTGACGCTGGTCGCGAGCACGCCCAACCTGCTGGTCGTGCATCCGTCGCTGCCGGTGAAGACGGTGAAGGACCTGGTCGCGCTGGCGAAGGCGAAACCGGGCGCGCTCAACTATGCATCGTCCGGCACGGGCACCGCTGGCCACCTTGCCGGCGAACTGTTCAACCGCGCCGCTGGCGTAAAGATGGTGCACATCCCGTACAAGGGCGCGGCACCCGCGCTGACCGACCTGGTCGCCGGCCATGTGCACCTGTACTTCACCTCGCCGATCTCGGCCCAGCCGTTCACCCGGTCGGGCCGGTTGCGGCAGGTGGCGGTGACCAGCCTGAAGCGTTCGCCGTCGTCGCCTGGCCTGCCCACCGTCGCCGAATCGGGCTTTCCCGATTTCGATGTCGTGTCCTGGTGGGGCGTACTCACGCCGGCCGGCGCGCCGAAGGAAGTGATCTCGCGGTTGCATGCCGAGATCGTGAAGGCGATCGCCCTGCCGGATATCCGCGCGAAGTTCTCCGACCAGGGTGCCGACCCGGCGGCGAGCAACACGCCGGAACAGTTCGCGGCCCTGATCCAGTCCGAGATCCTGAAGTGGGGTCGGCTGATCAAGGAACTGGGTGTGAGGCCGGAGTAGCGCCGCCCGGCTCGCACGCAGGCGGCACGCGGCCGGGTCAGCCGCGCAGCACCTGCTGGATCCAGTGCGCCGCCTGAAGCGCGCGCTCGTCCCCGCCTCGTGCGGCGATCACCTGCACGCCCATCGGCAGGCCGGATGGCCCGGTGAACACCGGCACCGCGACCGACGGTACGTGCAGCATCGTCCACATCTGGTGGAACGCCGTCTTGCCGACGTTCTCCAGGCCGCGCGGGGCCTCTCCCTCGGCGCTCGGCGTGACCAGCACGTCGACGCCGCGCAGGCCGTCCTCGAGCATCCGGCGGCAGTCGTCGACGGTACGCAGCGCCTCGAGGTACTGGTCGCGCGTCCAGCGTCCGGCCTGTACCAGCTTGCCGCCCAGCGTCGGGCTCAGCTGGGGCAGGTGGTACACCCGTTCGTAGGCGAGCGAGCGGCGTGTCTCGTAGTCGTTGACGATGTTCGACGCATCGATGATCGCGTCCATCGCTGCGGGCAGCGTGAGTTCCTGCACGCAGGCCCCGGCGGCGGCCAGCCGTGCCGGCATCGCTTCGAAGGCCTCGACCATCGACGGTTCGGCCAGCGACCACTGCGGCGTGCGGTAGAGCGCGATGCGTGGCGGTGCCGCGGGTCGATCGAAGGACGGCGGCACGAAGCCGATGAGCGTGGCGGCAAACAGCGCCGCGTCGGGCACGTCCCGTCCGTACACGCCGACGGTGTCGAGGGACGGGGCCAGCAGCTTGATGCCGGCACCGTTGATCGAGTTGTAGGTCGGCTTGAAGCCGGCCACGCCGCAGTAGGCCGCCGGCCGCACCAGGGATCCGCCGGTCTGGGTGGCGAAGGCGAGCGGCACCATGTGGTCGGCGACGGCTGCCGCCGAGCCACTCGAAGAGCCACCGGGCGTGTGCGCGAGGTCGTGCGGATTCCGGGTGATCGCCGGATGCCGGTTCGCCAGCTCGGTGCTCACCGTCTTGCCGAGCACCACGGCGCCCTGTTCGCGCGCGGCGACGACGCAGGCAGCGTCGACCACCGGGCGGTGGCCGCGGTAGATCGGCGTGCCGTACTCGGTAGGCAGCGTCGCGGTCTCGATGATGTCCTTCACGCCGATCGGCAGGCCGTGCAAAGCGCCGCGCAGGCGACCCTCGCTGCGTTCGCGGTCGCGCTCGCGTGCCTCGGACAGCGCCAGGGCCGGATCGAGGTGCGCCCAGGCGAGTACCGCCGGGTCGCGCGCATGGATGCGCTCGAGGCAGGCCAGCACCAGCTGTTCCGAGGTGAGCGTTCCTGCGGCCATTGCACGGACGGCCTCGACCGCGCCCAGTGTGTTCGGGTCCTTCATGGTCTTTCCTTCAGGCCTGCGCGCACATCTGGCGCACGCACGAAACGATCCGCGCCGGTGCGACCCGGCAGAGAGCCTCCAGCGGCTGCGCGTAAGGAACCGGCGTGCGCGGCGCGCCGAGCCTGCGCGGGGGGCAGCGCAGGGCAGCGAACAGGTGTTCGGTGACCTCGGCGACGATCTCGGCGCCGAAGCCGCCGACCGTGACTGCCTGGTGGGCCACCAGCAGCCGGCCGGTACGCGCGACCGAGTCGAACACGGTGTCGCGGTCCCAGGGCCACAGCGTGCGCAGGTCGACCACCTCGATCGACAGGCCGTACGCCTGCGCCGCCTCCGCAGCCAGCAGGCAGTCGCCGAGCTGCCCGGACCAGGTGACCAGGGTGAGGTCGCTGCCCGCGCGCCGGATCGCGGCCTTGCCGAGCACGGCTGGCCCGGCGCTTTCGTCGACTTCGCCGGTGGAAGTCCACAGCTCCTTGTGCTCCATGTAGACCACCGGGTCGTCGGAACGGATGGCCGCCTTCAGCAGACCATGGTTGTCCGCCGGCGTGGCTGGGGCCACCACGACCAGGCCCGGGATGTGTATCCACCAGGCCTCGGTCGACTGCGAGTGCTGTGCCGCCATGCCTTCCCGGAAACCGATCGGCTGTCGGATCACGACCGGAACGCGCACTTGCCCACCCAGCATGTAGCGCGCCTTCGCCGCCTGGTTCACGATCTCGTCGGCGGCACACAGGCCGAAGTCCGCATAGCGAAGTTCGACCACGGGGCGCGTGCCGCAGATCGCAGCGCCGATGGCCGAGCCCATGATCGTGGATTCGGAAATCGGCGTGTCGACGATGCGGTGGCGGCCGAACTCGCGCTGCAGGTCGAGGTACTGGCCGGCGACGCCGCCTTCCGGGCCGATGTCCTCGCCCAGCGCCCAGACGCGCGGATCGCGCAGCATCTCCTGCTTCAGCGCGAGCTGCGCCGCCTGTGCATAGGTGATCAGGGCCATGACGGCGCTCCCGTGTCCTGCACGTCGGTGAACAGTTCGCCCGGGCCCGGGCTGGGCGCTGCCTCGGCGATCGCGGCGGCGGCGGCGATGCGCTCGCGGGCGGATCGGGCGTCCTCGTCGAGCGTGGCCTGCGCGACGCCGTTGTCGAGCAGCAGTCGTGCGGTCGAGACCAGCGGGTCGCGCGCCGCGTAGCCCGCTACTTCGGCCGGGTCACGGTACAGACCGCGGTCGAGCGCCAGGTGTCCGCGCCAGCGGCAGGTGGTCGCATGCAGGAAACGGGGTCCCTTGCCGGCGCGCACCTCGCCGACCATCAGCGCGGCCGAGCAGGCGACGGCCAGCAGATCGTTGCCGTCGATGCTGTCGGCCGGTATGCCGAACGCCTCGGCGCGGGCGACGATGCCCGGGCCGGCGGTCACCGACGGCGTGCGCGTATGGTCGGAATAGCCGTTGTCCTCGCAGACGAACAGCACCGGCAGGTCGTAGACCTTCGCCCAGTTCAGGGCTTCCAGCATCGGTCCACGGTTGAGCGCGCCGTCGCCGAAGAAGGCGACCACGATGCGGTCCTCGCCGAGCAGCCGTACCGCCTGCGCCGCACCGACCGCGATGGTCACGCCATCGGCGACCACGCCGTTGGCACCGAGGATGCCGCGCGAGAAGTCGGCCACGTGCATCGACCCGCCCTTGCCGCCGCAGACGCCTCCGGCCTTGCCGTGGATCTCGAGCATCATCGCCACCGGATCGGCGCCCTTGGCAATGCAGTGCCCGTGTCCCCGGTGGTAGCTGCTGATGTAGTCGCGGTCGGTGAGCGCCGCGCACACGCCAGCAGCGATCGCCTCCTGCCCGGTGTACTCGTGCACCGAACCGCGCAGGCGGTTGTCGCGCCGCGCGGTGCCGGCATGCTCGTCGAACGCGCGCATCAGCAGCATGCGCTGGTACATCGCGTGGATGCGCTCCACGGAAAGGCCCATCGGCAGGCTCATTCCGGTTCGATGCCCGCGGCCTTGAGCGCCTTGCCGATGGCCGGCGTCTCCAGGCGGATGAGTTCGGTCACGTGCTCCGGCGTCGAGTGCAGCGGCGTGATGCCGAGCTGGGCGAAGCGCTCCTGCAGCTCGGGATTCTTCATCATCGCGCCGATCTCGGCGTTGAGACGTGCGACAACGGCCGGCGCGGTGCCGCGCGGAGTCATCAGCACCCACCAGACGTCCCGGATGCTGCCCTTGATGCCTGCCTCGGCCAGCGTCGGCACGTCGGGCAGCGCGGGCGAGCGGCGCTCGCTGGTCACCGCCAGGGCACGCAGCTTGCCCGCCTTCACCTGCGGCACCGCTGGCGCCATGTCGGACAGCACCATGTCGATCTGGCCTGCGACCAGGTCGACCACCGCGAGGCCGCCGCCCTTGTAGGGCACGTGCACCAGCTTCGTACCGGTGGCGACCTGGAACACCTCGCCGGCGACATGGGCCGGCGTGCCGCGGCCGCCTGAGCCGAAGTTGAGGCTGCCCGGCTTCGCCCGTGCGATCGCCACCAGTTGCTGCACCGTCTTCACCGGTATGGACGGGTGCACCACCAGCACCTGCCCGGAGGAGGCCACCTGCGAAACTGGCGAGAAGTCGTTCAGCGGATCGAAGCCGAGGCGCTTGTACAGGTGCACGTTGGTCACCAGTTGCGCACTGCTGCTCAGCAGGATGTTGTAGCCATCCGGTGGCAGGCGCGCGGCGAACTCGTTGCCCAGGTTGCCACCGACGCCTGGCCGGTTCTCGACGAGCACCTGCCTGCCGAGTGCATCGGAGAGCCGCTGCGCGATGATCCGCGCAAGCACGTCGGTGGTGCCGCCCGGCGGAAACGGTGCCACCATGCGCAGCGGACGCGACGGCCAGGCATCCTGGGCCGGCGCGGCTGCCGGCAGCAGCAGCAACGCCGCGAGCGACAGCAAGAGGGAGCGTGTGCTTGTCATCGGTTCATCCTCCGGTGCGTCTTCAGGGGCGTTGCCTGCCGTCCTGCGTTCCGGCAGGCTGCATGACCTTGTACCGATGGGGGCCGGGCACGTCAACGCGGGCCGGGCTCACGATGGCGCCGCCGCCGGCAGGGACAGGGTCGATGCGTGGTCCTCGCACGCCGGACCCGGTCAATCCGCCTTGATCCCTGCCTTTGCGACGATCCTGCGGTAGAGCTCGATGTCCTTTGCGATGCGCTCGCCGAACATCTCCGGCGTACCGCCGGCAGGACTCAGCCCGTCGCCTTCCATGCGCTCGATCATCTCCTTCGTCTTCAGCGACCGGTTAAGTTCGCCGTTCAGGCGGTCGACGATCGGTCGCGGCAGCCCGCGCGGCCCGAGCAGACCGTGCCAGAGCACGATCTCGTAGCCGGGCACGCCGGACTCGGCGAGTGTCGGGATGGATGGGTCGCCGGCGATGCGCTGCGCACTGGTGAGCGCGATCGCGCGCAGCTTGCCGGAACGCGCGAGCGGAAGGGTCGCGAACACGTTGCCGAAGGTCAGGCTCACGTGCCCGGCCACGGTGTCGGCGAGCGCCGGACCAGTGCCCTTGTAGGGGATGTGCGTCATACGTACGCCGGCGAGCGACATGAAGTGTTCGGCAGCAAGGTGGCTGATGGTGCCCTGGCCGGTGGTCGAGAAGTTCGCGCCGCCCGGGTTCTTGCGCGCCAGCGCGATCAGGTCGCGGGTGGACTTCACCGGCAGCGTCGGATGGGCGGCGAGCAGGATCGGCCCCTGGGACAGCTGGATGATCGGCTGGATGTCCTTCACCGGATCGAACGACAGCTTGTAGAGGCTGGGGTTCACCGCATAGCTCGCCACGCTGAAGGTGAGCGTGTAGCCGTCCGGCGTCGAACGCATACCGAGTTCGGTGCCGATCGATCCGCCCGCCCCGCCGCGGTTCTCGACCAGCACCGGCTGGCCGAGCGACTCGGTCAGGCGCTGCGCGGACAAACGGCCGATCAGGTCGGTCGCGCCGCCGGGCGGGAACGGGATGATCATCCGGATCGGCTTGGCCGGCCAGGCCTGGGCGAGCACCGCCGAACCCGCTGCGGCCAGGACGGCAGCGGCCACGGCGCGAACGGCAGGCAAGCACCTCATGGCTGCATCAGCTTCGCGATCATCGCTGCATTGGCGAGCTTGTCGACGCGCCTGGCTGCGCGCAGCAGCTTGTCCTGGCGCTCGCGGTCGAGGAGACCGTCCGCGCAGGCGGCGAGCTTGGCCGCCAGGTCGTCCTCGGACAGCGGATTGAGCGGCCCGCCGCGGTAGGCCTCCGGTGCCCAGTGCACGAAGCGGCGTCCGTCCTTCGTCGTGAGTTCGATGCGGGAGCGGATGATCTCCATGCCCTGCGATTCGATCTGCGGATCGACATGGGTGTGGATGCGTCCCTGCATCTCCTGTGCCGCCGGCGATCCGATGAACTCGTTGGTGAACTCCTGTCGGCCGGCACGGTGGCGCAGGATGATCATCGTCAGCAGGCCGGCCATCGAGAACTTCGCCTGCAGGTGGGTCTTCGCGACCGCGAAGCGGATCGGGTTCAGCACGTTGCTGCCGGCATGGATGTCGATGCGCTCGATCATCTCCGGACGGATCGACTCGCCGCGCAGCAGTTCCAGCATGCCGTCCATCGTCTGGTGGGTGAGGATTCCCGACGGGTAGGGCTTGACCGAGACGCCGGGGCTGACGATCGACCACTGCTGCTTCTTCTCGCCGCCGAACCCCTGCGCGAGCTTCTCGGGGAAGCAGCCATCGCCATAGACGCGGAAGAAACCCCATTCGCCATCGAGACCGTTGAGGTCGGCGGTGAAGCCACGCTGCGCGAGCAATGCGGCGGTCACGCCGTTCTCTGCCGCGCGTGCGACCTGCAGCGGCTTGCTCATGGTGCCGAAATTGACGCGGCAGCCGGCGGCCATGCTGGCACAGATCGACAGTGCGATGCGCAGCTTGTCGCCGGTCAGGCCGAGCAGCTTCGCGCTCGCCGCCGCCGCCCCGAACAGGCCGACGACCCCGCTCGAATGGAACGAGCGCTCCTTGTAGACGAAGGGCAGCAGCCATTCGGACAGCTTGCTCTCGACCTCGAAGCCGGCCATGAATGCAGTGAAGAGTTCGGCGCCGCTGACCTTGTGCCCCTGGCTGATCCGCAACTGCGACACCGCCAGCGCTGCGGCGAGCGGCGGTACCGTCGGATGCGTGAGCAGGCCGTACTGGTGGCGCGGGTCGTTCGACACCTGGGTGTCGTCCCAGTCGTGCGCATGGCCTGCGCCACCGAGCACGCGCGCGGCGATCGGGGCTGGCACCTTGGTGCGGCCCCGCCCGAACAGCAGGGCATCCTTGCGGCCGCCCTGTTCCAGTGCGTCGTCGGCCAGCAGCACGTAGGTCTCTTCCGCCAGCCCGGCAATCATCACCGAAAGGCCGTCGAGCACGCAGCGGCGCCCGATGCGGGCGGCTTCGCGCGGGATCATTGCCGGGGTCAGCGCTTCGATGAAGGCGGCCGCTTCAGCGGTGGCAGTGGTCGGGTATCGGGTCGTCATCGGGTATGCTCCGGTTGCGTTCTTTCGTTCATGCGCGCAGCAGCGGACGCAGCGCGCGCACGTCGTCGATCTTTTCGATGTTCCAGACGTGGTCGATCAGGCTGCGGGTGCGGCGGCGGCCGAGGATCGGTTGCAGCAGGTCCAGGCATTTCGCCTCGACTTCCGTGCGCGACATCGGGTTCTGCCAGGTGCCCTTGACCACTTCGGTGTGGTGTTGCAGCGTGCGGCCGCCAGCCAGGTGCAGCGTGACGATGGCCTGGCGCCCGCCGGCAGCGGTCAGTTCTGGCGACGGTTTCAGTTCGATGCGCCTGCGCACGGCCATTACCTGCCGGTCCTTCATGCGCGCGGTATCGTGCGAGGATGCAAAGGTGACGGTGCCGTCGAGCAGCACGAGCGCCACCAGGTGCTGCAGGCAGATGTCGGGCATGTCGCGGTCGTTCACGACCGCCGCTTCGTGGTCCTGTATCTCCACCACTACGCGCGCGACGTCTGCGGCCTTCAGGCCGTGTTCCTTCACCAGCGTCTCGGTCGAATCGAGCGCGGCCTGGATCGGCGAACCGACCGACCACTTCTTGATGTTCGAATTCATGATCTCGAAGGTCGAGCCGAGTTCATGCACCAGCAGGTCGGGCTGCACATGCGGCGAGGAGAACGCGACGAAGAAGTTGCGCTCGCCGGCGAACACATCCGGCACGCCGGTGAAGCCGTGAGCGGCCATCGATGCGGCGGCCAGGCCCCGGCTGGACGGCATGCCGCCGAAGTCGAAGGCCTTCTCGATGTGGTCCGGGTCGCGCATCCAGGTGGAGATGCCGGAGGCCTGCTGTGCCGCGTACGACAACGCATGGCGCACCTGCGTCGCGTCCAGCCCGGCCATCGCACTGGCGGCAGCGGCTGCGCCGAAGTGGGCGCCGAAGCTGTGGGTCGAATGTCCGGCGAGATGGAACCGGATGGCGCCGAGCGCGAAGTTCGCGCGCGCGCCGATGTCGTAGCCGAGCGCGATCGCGCGCAGCAGCTGGCGACCGCCACGTCCTTCACGTTCGGCCATCGCCAGCGCTGCCGGCACGACGGAGCAGCCGGGATGATGGAACGACGGCTGGTGGGAGTCGTCGGTCTCGTCCGCATGCGCGAGCATGCCGCCGGCCAGTGCCGCATTGAAGGCGGTAGTGACCAGCGCAGTGCCGGGTACACAGGCTTCGCGTGTACCGCCGAGCGAGCGCACGTAGGACACCGCGATTTCGCCAGGCGCCAGGCGCGAGCCACTGATCATCGCCGCCAGCGTATCGAGCAGGTGGTGCTTCGTCTTTTCGGCGACGACCGGCGGCAGTGCCGTGCGCCGGGCGGCGGCAATGTAGCCGGACAGGCGTGCCGTCAGCGGCGAGATCGCTGGGCTGACGGCACGGGCAGCGGGCGAACGCGGCGCCTTGGCGGGAACAGGCGCGGCGGAGGTCTTGCGGCTGGGCATCGGGTTGCGGTTCCTGAGTCGGATGGGGTCGGTGATCTACTGCGCGGTGGCGCCGGAGGCCTTGACGACCTCGCCCATCCGTTCGACTTCGCGCCGTATGAAGGCTGCGAAGCGTTCCGGCGTGTCACCCAGCGGCGCGGCGCCCAGTCCGAGCAGGCGTTCTTTCATGTCGGCCGAGGTCAGTACTTCGGCGATTGCGCCGTTGAGCCGATCGACGATCGGGCGAGGCGTGCCGCGCGGGGCGAGCAGGCCGGTCCACAGGCTCATCTCGTATCCTGGAAGCGACTCGGCGATCGTCGGCACCTCGGGCAGCACCTGCGAACGCTTCGTCGAGGTGACCGCCACCGGGCGCAGGCGGCCCGCCCGGATGTGTGGCAGGGCGGTCGGCATCGGTTCGAAGTCGAGGGCGATCGAGCCATTGAGGAGGTCTGCCAGCACCTGGCCCGCAGCCTTGTAGGGCACATGCAGCAGTTCGACCCTGGCGAGCGTGCCGAACAGCGCGCCGGCAATATGCTGCGAGGAGCCGATGCCGACCGACCCGTAGCGAATCTGACCTGGCTGCGCGCGGGCGAGCGCGACCACTTCCTTCACCGTCTTCGCGGGGGTCGCCGGGTTGACCAGCAGCACGCTCTCGACCGTGGCCAGGCTGGTGATCGGCGCGAAATCGCGTACCGGGTCATAGGCCAGCTTGGTGAACAGGTGCGGGCTGACCGCGATGGTCGTCGACGAACTGAACAACAGGGTATAGCCGTCGGCGACCGCCTGGGCGACGATGGCAGTACCGGTGGTGCCGCCCGCACCGGGGCGGTTGTCGATCACGAAGGTCGCCTTCAGGCGTTCGGACAACGCCTGCGCGAACAGTCGCGACAGCGTGTCGTTCAGCCCGCCGGCCGCGAACGGCACGACGCTGCGCACCGGCCGCGAGGGATAGTCCTGCGGTTGCGCCTGCACGGTGGCGTGGGCGCAGGCTGCAATGACGCCGAGGGCGCACGCGGCGGCTATCCGGCAACTGCTCGCGGATGGGCCGCGACCGATGAACGAGCTTGCGGGACTGTTGCGTGCCATCGTGTGCCTTCCGGGCTATTCGGCCTTGATGTTCGCTTCTTTCACCACCTTTGCCCAGCGCGCAATCTCGGCTGCGATCGACTTGCGGAACTCGTCCGGCGAACTGGCGATGATCTCCATGCCCTGGGCGGTGAAACGCTCCACCGTATCCGGTTGCCTGAGCACCGAGGTGACTCCCCTGGCCAGCTTGTCCACGATCGGCCGTGGCGTCCCGCGCGGCAGGAACAGGCCCTGCCAGTCGCGCACCTCGAAATCGGGCAGCCCCGCCTCGATCATCGTCGGCACGTCGGGTAACTGCCCCGAACGAGCGCGCGAGGACACGGCCAGTGGCCGCAGGCGGCCGTCCTTGATGAACGGCAGTGCCGAGGTCATCGACGCGAAGCTCATCGTCACGTTGCCCGAGACCAGGTCGGCCATCGCCGGGCCGCCGCCCTTGTACGGGATATGCGTCATCTTCGTCCCGGTCTGCAGCGCGAAGAACTCGCCGGTCAGGTGCGGAGCGCCGCCTATACCGGACGACGCGAAGGTCGGCTCGCCGGGTTTCTGCCGCGCGAGCGCGATCAGGTCCTTGACCGACTTCAGCGGCGACTTCGCGTTGACGACGAGCACGTTGCCGACTGCGGCGGTCATCGTCACCGGTTCGAAATCCTTCAGCGGGTCGTAGCTGAGCTTGAACAGGCTGACGTTGACCGAATGCGAGCCGATCGTGCCGAACAGCACCGTGTAGCCGTCGGGTGTCGCCTTGGCCGCCATCTCGGAGCCGATGATGCCGGTCGCGCCCGGGCGGTTGTCGATCAGCACCTGCTGTCCCCATAGTTCGGTCACCTTCAGCCCGATGATGCGGGCGGCGGCGTCGGTGCTGCCGCCCGGTGCGAACGGCACGATCAGGCGGATCGGCCGATCGGGCCATCCCGCTGCCGGGTCCTTCGGCTGCGCTCCGGAGGCTACGGGCAGGCAGAGCAATGCCGCGAACGCGAGTGGGGGCACCGGAAGGCGGACGCATCGAGGCGCGGCGCGCCGCACGGTATCGAGTATCTGGGGCAGGGACATCGGTAACTCCTTCCGGGACGCTGCGAAATGGGGTTTCAGGCGAGTGCCTGCATGCACCAGCTGGCGCTGGCGGCCAGCGCGCCGTCCTGGCCGTCCACGCCCATCCACTGGACCCCGAGCGGCATCGCATCGACGGCCAGCAGAGGCAGGCTGAACGTCGGAAAACCGAGGCATGACCAGTACGCGAGGAAGGTGCGGCTGCCGGTGAACTCGAACCCGCGCGGCGCGATGCCGGAACAGGGCAACGTGACGAAGCCGTCGGTACCCGCGGCGACCGCGCGTACCTCCGCCTGCATGCGCAGGCGCGTCGCGAGCATCTCGTCGTAGCGGGCGGGCGAGATTTCCTGGGCCCGCTGCATGAAGCCGCGAATGCGCTCGCCGATCAGCGTGCCGTGCGCCTGCACGTAGGCCTCGAACGGCCAGCGCATCTCGTAGGCGAGCAGGTCCAGCCCTTCGTCCACCCAGGCGTCGAGCTGCTGCTCGAGTCGGGCGATCCGACGATCGTCGTCCCGGCTGATCAGTTCCACGCTCTGGTCGGTGAGCGCGGCGGTGAACGAACCGAACGCCGCTGCCGTCGCGGCATCGATCTCCGGCCAGCCTTTCGTGTGCAGGTGGACCATGCGCCGGGGGCGTACGGGCTGTGGCGCAAGCTCGCCCGCTGCCGGCAGCGACCGATGGCCGGGGCTGCCCAGCCCGGTGGACACCTGCGAGGCCGCGCACCATACGTCGTCGAGCGTCGCGCCGATCACGCCGAGATGGTCGAGCGTCTGCGACAGCGGATGCACGCCGCCCAGCGGCAGCATGCCGAGCGTGGGCTTGTATCCGACCGCGCCGTTGTACGACGCCGGCCGGATCGTCGAGCCCTGCGTCTGGGTGCCGAACGCGAGCGGCACCATGCCGGCACCGACTGCCGCAGCCGAGCCGCTGGACGATCCGCCCGGAGTACGCTCCGGATCGAATGCGTTCGTGGTCGGGCCCGAATAGCCCACCGCGAACTCGGTGGTGACCGTCTTGCCCACGATGACCGCGCCACCCTTGCGCATCGCATGCACAGGAGCTGCATCGCAAGGCGATTGCCAGCCCTTGAATGCGGGGCTGTTCATCTGCGTCGGCAGGTCGCGCGTGGCGATGATGTCCTTGACGCCGATCGGGCAGCCGTCCACCGGCGACAACGGCCGTCCCGCTCGATAGCGCGCGGTCGATTCGTCGGCCGCCCTGCGGGCAGCCTCGAGGTCCAGCACTACCCAGGCTTTGACCGCCGACTCACGGGCCTCGATCGTGTCGATGCATCGCTCGAGGAAATCCCGGGGCGTATCGCTGCCGTCGCGGAAATGCGACCGCGCCGCAGTGAACGAAATGGACTGCGGATTGCGCCAGCGCTGCATTGCCGCGCGCCTACCTGACCAGCAGGGCGGTGAGTTCGCGCACGTCGTCCAGTTGCTCGAGGTTGCGTACCATTTCCACGATCTGCCTGGCCTTCGCTGTCGGCCATTTCGCGAAATCGCAGCAGCCGTGGAACTTGTCGGCCACTTCCTCGTAGGTCATCGGGTTGGCCGGGCTGCCCTTGCCGAAGTCGGCCGAGCCCTTGATCACGCGCCCGTCCTTCATCTGGATCTCGATGATGGTGGTCATCTTGTCGTAGCCGGCGGCTTCAGCCTCGGGATGCACGCCGAAGTCGACTTTCTCGATCATCGCCTGTACGTCCGCGCGCAGCACCACGTCGTCGGTGAACTCGGGGAGATTCGCACGGCCGTCGAGCAGCAGGATCGCCATGCAGAACTCCATGCTGAACTTGGCCTGGAGTTCGTTGCGCGGACGATGGTGGATCAGTGCGTTCGGCATGTTGTGGTTGGTGCCGACCTTCACGCGCTCCACCTGGTCGGCGCGAATATCGTTCGCCCTGATCAGTTCCAGCATCTTCGTCATGCCGGGGTGGGTGAGGGAGCCGGACGGATGCGGCTTGATCGACACGCCCGGGTTCGCGAACGTCCATGGCTTGCCGAGGATGCCGCGGATCGAGCCGTCGTCCCAGCCGCCGCCTGCGGCCTTGAAGAAACCGCGGCCGGCCTCGAGGATGTTCGGCGCGGCGGTCCAGCCCATCTTCGCCATGTCGGTGGCGAACACGCCCGACTCGGCCGCCTTGCCGGCGTGGAACGGCTTGGTCATCGTGCCGAAGTTCTCGCGCAGCCCGGCGGACTGGCTACCAGCGATCGACAGCGCGCGCAGCACGGCCTCCTTCGGCAGGCCATAGAGCTTCGAGGCGGCGGTGGCGGAGGCGAACGTGCCGCAGGTCGCCGTGGCGTGGAAGCCTTCCTGGTAATGGCGCGGGTTGATCGCCTCGGCGATCTTGCACTCGACCTCGACGCCGAGATGGTACGCGAGCATCAGGTCGCGGCCGTTCCGGCCATCGCGCTCACTGATCGCCAGCGCGGAGGGCAGGCAGGGTGCGGTCGGATGGGTCAGCAGGCCGTAGACCCGGTCCTTGGCTACCGCGAGCTGGGTGTCGTCGTAGTCGTCGGCATGGATGCCGACGCCGTTGGCGAACGCCGCGAACCGGGGGGGCAGCTTGAGCGACATGCCGATCGCCGAGCATGGGCCACCGGAGAATCCCTGCGCCGCCAGGTAGTCGCGCACGATCTCCCCAGAATGGGCAACCGAACCCGACAGCGCCAGACCCAGTCCGTCGAGGATCGACTTCTTGCCGACGGCCAGCACGTCCGCCGGGATGTCTTCATAACGCGTACCGACGATGAAATCGGCGACGTAGCCGGTCAGCGAATCGGTGGGGGCGGGGCTGGCTGCCATTCGGCTCTCCTGAAGGTGCGGCGAAGAAAATGGAAGATGCCGAGTGTACCAAAGCGCCACCAGCCGCCCCCCGGCCCGAAGCGCCCCCGGTCGGCTTCAGGCCGGTCCAGCAGTCGCGATTCGCTACTCGACCACCAGCTTCAGCTTGCGCAGGATGGGCGTGAACTGCTCGACCTGCCGGCGCAGCAGGGCGGTCATTTCAGGCCCGTTCGAGCCGACTGGTTCGGCGGCGATCTCGACCAGGCGCTTGACGACATCCGGGTGCCGTGCCGCCGCAGCGGATTCCTTCGACAGCCGGTCGAGTACGTCGCGCGGGGTCTTTGCCGGCGCGAACAGCCCGTTCCAGCCCTCGATCTCGAGCAGCGGAAAGCCAAGTTCGCGCACCGTCGGCACATCGGGCAGGGCCTTCACCCGGACCGGAGCGGTGGTGGCCAATGCGCGCAGTTCGCCCTTGCGGATGTTCTCGAGGCAGGTGGACAACTGATCGCCGCCGAAGTCCAGGCGGCCGGCCAGCAGTTCCAGGCGCATCGGATTGGCACCCTTGAACGGAATGTGGGTCATGTCGATGCGCGCTTCCTGCTTCAGGATTTCTCCCAGCACGTTCATCACCGAACCCGGCCCGGTCGAACCGTAGTTGTAGGACAGCTTGCGATTGCCCTGCAGCAGCTTGACGAACTGGGCGAGGTTCTTCACCGGCACCGACGGGTGTGCGAGTAGCATGAACGGGACGTTGGCCGACAGCGAGACGCCGGCGAAATCGTTGTCGAGGCTGTACAGAGGCTTGCCCTGCAGTGCCTGCACCGTCGAGGCCAGCGGGAAGGTGAGGTTGTGCATCATCATCGTGTAGCCGTCGGGATTCGCCCGGGCCATCACCTCCGCGCCGATCGTGCCGCCTGCGCCGCTGCGGTTCTCGACGATCACCGGCTGGCCCATCGACTCGGTCATGCGCTGCGCCACCAGTCGCGCGATGACGTCGGTGGTCCCGCCGGCAGGGAAAGGAACCACGATGCGTATCGCTTTCGAAGGAAAGGCTTGGGCCTGCGCGGCTGGCAGGTACGCAAGCGGCGCTGCTGCGGCAGCGACGATCAGGCGACGGCGATGGTGTTGCATGGGACTCTCCTCGGTAGCGCAACCTGTAGGGCAATCCGGTCGCCTCGCCGGATGCGGGACGGACGACCTTGCAGCCCGGAAAGTAATCGAAACGCGCGTTCCTGTGAATTCGAGCAAGCAGCGGTATGCGCCGCGCCATCGGTTCGCGGCCGCGAAATGCCTGCAGCGCGTACCGGAGCGTTCAAGGTGTAAGAAATAAATGACACAAAAAAATGTCAACGCGCGCAAACAATGTGCGTTAATAGGCGGGTCGGACGGGCTCCTCCCCCGGCCGATGCGTGTGAATCTCTCCGACGAGGTTTAAACCGGACTTACCGTCCGGTTTTTTTTCTGTCGCAGCTGGTTCAACCGAACAAGGCGCCATGGCGCTGGCGGCGCTGCTGCAGCCTTCGCAGGCGGCCGGCGTGTGCAGGGTCTGCAGGTGCCGCGCGGCAGAGTACTTCGCACCAGCGAAGCGCCTCGGCGAGGTCGCGGCTCACGTGCTCGTGGTACTTCGCGAGCGATTCCGCAGCGTCCAGCGAACCGGTGTCGGCGAGCGCCTGCCAGATCGGCAGGGCGAGGCCCCAATCGCCGCGTGCGCGATGCAGGTCGGCAAGCTCCAGCAGGGCGCGATCATCCATCGCGGCCTGTGCCGCCAGCAGGTGTGCACGGGCGCAGTCGGGCCTGCGCCGGCGCCGCTGCATGCGCGCGATCGCCGCCGAGTCGGGCATCGCCTGCCAAGGGTGCTCGACAGACGCGGACAGGGGCGCCGCCGGATCGACGAACACCTGGGCCAGCGCTGGCAGCAGGGCGGCCAGCGACAGCAGGTCGATGCGGTTGTGAAGCACCAGCGCGTCGAGTTCGCGAGTCTCACCGAACTGCACGAAATCGGCCCATACGGCCGGGATGCGGTGTCCCGGCAGATCATCGCTTCGCTCGATGCCGAGCAGCAGGCGCTCTGCAGTCTGCAGTCGGCAATCGGGCCAGCGCCGGGCGAACGCCGTGCGCACCGGATGCAGCAGGTCATGGTGCGCCAGCCGGGCCAGTCCGGCGCCCATCCGGGCCATCTTGAGGCGCGTGCACAGAAGCGGCAGGTCGAAAGACTTGCCGTTGTAGCTGACCAGCTCCACCGCATCCTGTGCGGACATGCTGTCGGCTGTGTCGTGCCCGAGCGCCGTGAGCAAAGCGCCGAGCAGGGCTGGCTCTGCGGAGAATCGGGTGATCAGCCATTGCGTGACGACCAGTGCCGGACCCTTCACCCTTGCGATGCCGACGAGGAAGGCGAGGGTGCCGGTGCCACCGGCAAGGCCAGTCGTCTCGGTATCGATGAAGACCAGGGGGGCGCGGCCGACCCCGGCCGGGCGTGGGCCGGTGAGCCAGTCGAGGTCGGGTGCTACCAGCGCCTCGAACGCGCGACAGCCATGCGGCTCGGACAGTGGGTGCCGATACTCGATCTCGATCAGGCCCGGCACGCAGGGCCGGCCACCGAGGCGCTCGGCAAGTTCTTCATCGGTCGGGCGGGCGAAAGCCGCCGCGCGCGTCGCGATCCGCTGCATCCGTTCGGTGAACGATGCGCCGGTATCGGGCTGCACCACGGTTTCGGCTGCAGCTGCCTGCGTGTGCACGGCCGGCACTTCAGCGCCGCCTGGCGGGACGTCCGGCCGGGCCGGGCCGGGGGCCTGGCGCGCGTTGCTGCCCGAGGGCAGTCGTCCGGCCTGGCGCGACAGGAGTGCGAGCCGGCTGGCCAGACTGCCACTCACAGCCCGTCGATGCCCTGCAGCATCAGCGACGCGTCCGCCGCCGCCGCGCGGTCGGCAGGCAGCGTGTCGCCGCTGTCGTCCGGCTGCAGCGTGCGCGGCTGCGCGGCGCCCAACAGGTCGAGCACGACCAGCGCATGCCGCTTCGGATCGCGTCCCGGTTTCTCGTCGGAATGCAGTATCGGGCCGACGCAGGCCGGGCAGCCCTGCTGGCAGGTACAGCCGCGGATCATGTCGGCCGCCTGCCGGACCACCTGCGCGCGCAGGTCGTACAGTGGCGTGGACAGGCCGACCCCGCCGGGATGGTTGTCGTACAGGAACACGGTCGGCGAGAACGCATGGTCGACATCCTGCTCGAGCGCGCCGGTGTCGAGCGGCTGGTCGTCCGGGCCGCGCAGCCTTCCGCGGCCGTCGGCGTCGACGGTCGCATGCCATCGGCCTTCCGCATCGCCGACGGCACGCCCGAGGTCGCGCACCTCGGCCATGGAAAGCAGCGCGGCGACGTGGTGCATCGCGTGGGCAGCGCCGAGGAACCCGTCGAGCGCCTGCCAGCGGCGCTCGAATGCGCGCTCGAGCAACCCCGGCTCCAGCCGCCACCAGACAGCGGTCGTGTGCATCTCGTTGTCGGGCAGGCGCACCTCGCCGTAGCCGATGTTCTCGTGCGTGTAGTAGCGGATCTTCTTGTAGCCGGCGACGCGGCGCACGATGTGGACCTCTCCGCGCACGGCCAGCGCGCCGGCGATGCCTTCCTGTTCGAACTCGTCGAGCACCTTCAGCCGGGTGAAGTCGATCGCATCGGTGTAGTAGTCGGCATCGGTACGGGTGACGAAGGCCTTGCGGCCTTCCCAGTCGAGGCGTTCGACCTGCCATGGCCGACTCTGCACCATGTAGATGGCCCCTTCGTACAGTGTCAGCGGCGCGCTCGACCAGTCGACCTCGGCGATCACGTTGCGGGCGCCGTCGGTGGTGTCGATGACGACGAAGTTGCCCTCCGCGATCGCACGCAGGCTCACGGTGCTGGCCGGGTAGCTGTCGGCGATCCAGTGCCAGCGGTCGCCCTCCCTGTGCACGACGCGCTCGCCGGCCAGGTAATCGAGCATCTCCGCGAGGGGTGGAGCGCCGAACGCATCGCCGGCGTGGAACGGGAGTTCGAACGCGGCGCAGCGCAGGTGTTCCATCAGGATCAGGAGCTGGTCCGGATCGATACGCGCATGTTCGGGCGACGCGCCGAAGAAGAATTCGGGATGGCGCACCATGTACTGGTCGAGCGGCTCGCTGCTGGCGACCAGCACGCCGAGCGAGGTGCGCTGGCGACGGCCGGCGCGCCCGAGGCGCTGCCAGGTGCCGGCGATGGTGCCCGGATAGCCATTGAGCAGGCAGACATCGAGCGCACCGATGTCCACGCCGAGTTCGAGCGCGGACGTGGACACGACGCAGTCGAGCGTGCCTGCGCGCAGGCGGCGTTCGATGTCGCGCCGTTCGGTCGGCAGGTAGCCGCCCCGGTAGGCCGCGACGCGCGGGGCGAGCCTTGGATCGGGATCGAACACGTCCTTCAGGTACTTGGTCAGCACCTCGACTGCCAGCCTGCTGTTGGCGAACACGATCGTCGACAGCGATTGCTTCAACGCGATCCGGGCGAGCCGGGTGACCTGGGAGCGGCTCGACGCGCGCAGGCCCAGATCGGCATTGATGACCGGCGGGTTCCACAGCAGCACATGCTTTTCGCCGGCCGGCGCGCCATTGTCGGTGATGCCGTGCACCGGTGCGCCGACCAGCCCTGCCGCCAGTTCGACCGGATTGGCGATCGTCGCCGAGCAGAGGATGAACACCGGGTCGGATCCGTGGAAGCGGCAGATTCGCCGCAGCCTGCGCATCACGTTCGCGACATGGGAGCCGAACACGCCGCGGTAGCTGTGCATCTCGTCGATCACCACGTACTTCAGGTTCTCGAACAGCTGCGCCCATTTCGTGTGGTGGGGCAGGATGGCCTGGTGCAGCATGTCGGGGTTCGACACCACGATGTCGCCGCGGGTGCGGATCGCCTGGCGCGCATCGCCGGGTGTGTCGCCATCGAAGGTGAATGCGCGTACGCCGAGTTCGCCCGCTTCGTTGAGGGCCAGCAGCTCCGCTACCTGGTCCTGGGCCAGCGCCTTGGTCGGGAACAGGTAGAGCGATTTCGCGCTGGTTTCGCGCACGGCCTGCAGTACCGGCAGGTTGTAGCAGAGCGTCTTGCCCGACGCCGTCGGCGTGACGACCACCGTGTGGGCCCCGGCGCGCACGCTGTCCCAGGCCGCGCGCTGGTGCGTGTACAGCGATTCGATGCCGCGCGCGCCCAGGGCCTGGCGCAGCGCCGGGTCGAGGTCGTCCGGGAATGGCGCGAACTTCGCCGCTCGGGCCGGCGCGACCCGGTGCGCGGTGATGCGGTCGCCGTAGCGGCGCTCGAGCCGGGACAGCAGGGGCTCGAGCGCCTGCGCGCGTGGCGCGACCTGCGTCCGGTGGTCCGCCTTCGAGCGGCGGCGCAGCGCGCGCGCCGAGCCCGGGGTGTCGGGGCCGTGCGCCCGGGCGGGAATCGTCATGTCGGGCACGCTGTTCTCCATTCGTTCTCCCTGCGATACTATGGGATATGCGCGGTCGGCGTCCACCTCCTCCACCTCCACCCGCGCCCGATCGATCAACCAGCATGCAGACCAGATGCCAAACGCGCCGCCTTCCCTGACACGCCGGCAGGCACAGATCCTGGCATGGCTGCGCGACACGCTTCCCGAACTTGATCATCCGCCGACGCTAGACGAGGTCTGCGCGGCGCTCGGCCTGAGTTCGCGCGGATCGCTGCACAAGCATGTACATGCGCTGGTCGTAGCCGGGCTGGTCGAGCCGATGAACGGCAGGCAGCGCGGCATCGTGCTGTGCCCTGAACAACCTGCGCCGCACCAGGTCGTACCCGTCGTCCCGGTGCTTGCGCAAGGCCAGACGCTGCCCTTGCTGGGTCGGGTCGCCGCCGGACAGCCGATCGATGCGCTCGAGGAAGATGCCGTGATCGAAGTCGGCGCTGGCTGGGCCGGTCGCGCCGACCACTACGCGCTCACCGTGCGCGGCGATTCCATGATCGACGAAGGCATCCACGATGGCGACGTGGTGGTGATCGAGCACCGTACCTCGGCACGCAATGGCGAGATCGTGGTGGCGCTGATCGATGGCGAGGCCGCGACGCTGAAGCGGATCGAGCAGCGTCCCGGCCAGGTCGTGCTGCACCCGGCAAATCCGGCATTCCAGCCGTTGGTGTTCGCACCCGCACGGGTTACGATCAGGGGTGTGGTCAAAGGGCTCATACGCAGGTACGGATGAATCGCCGAACGTTGATTGCAGCAATCGCCAATTCGGCGATGGTGGGCAGGGTGGCAGCGCAACCCGCGCCCGGCCCGAGGAACCTTTCGCCGGAGACCGAGGCATTCATCGAAGAGATGGTCGCGCGGCACCAGTTCGACCGTGAGGCCCTTCGTGCCACCTTCGCGCAGGTTCGCGTCCAGCAGCAGGTGCTTGGTGCAATGCATTCGCAGTCCAGGCCACGGCCCTGGTTCGAGTATCGGCCGGCCTTCGTCAACCGCCCTCGCATCGCCGGCGGCGTGCGCTTCTGGCAGGACAATGCCGCGGCGCTCGAGCGTGCGCAGGCCCAGTACGGCGTTCCGCCTGAACTGGTGGTCGCGACCATCGCCGCCGAGACCCTGTTCGGCAAGATGATGGGTACGCATCCGGTGCTCGATTCGCTGTCCACGCTGGCCTTCGATTTCCCCAAGCGCGCCGAGTTCTTCCGCGGCGAACTCGAGCAGTTCCTGCTGCTCGCGCGTGAGCTTTCGATCGATCCCACGCAGCCGCGGGGGTCGTTCGCCGGCGCGATGGGCATCCCGCAGTTCATGCCGACCAGCTATCGCAAGTGGGCGGTGGACTTCGATGGTGACGGCCGCATCGACCTGTTCCGCAGTGCGCCGGACGCCATCGGCAGCGTGGCGAACTACTACCGGGTGTTCGGCTGGGTCACCGGCGGCCCCGTGGCGGTCCGGGTTTCAGCGCCTGCAGAACTCGCCGAGACCCAGACAAAGCTCGGCATCCGCCCGCACACCACGGTGGGCGCACTGACCGCGCTCGGCTTCGTGCCCGCCTCCGAACTCGATCCTTCGCTGCCGGTGATGGTGTTCCCGCTGATCACGAAGGAAGGCACCGAGTACTGGTTCGGCTTCGACAACTTCTTCGTGATCACCCGCTACAACCGCGCGATCCATTACGCGATGGCGGTGTTCGAACTCGCGCGCGAGATCCGCGCGGCGCGGCCTGGCTCGACCGCGGCACCCTGATGCCGTCGCTGGCGGGTCCCGCCGGTCCACCGCCGGAGACAGGCGCCGCAGGACGCGATACGCTGATCGACGGCATCCGCGGCCTGGCGCTGTGCGGCGTGCTGGTCGTCAACACGATGTCGTTCCCGCATCTGTTCACCTCGCCTGTCGGCGTGGTCGAGCCGTCGGAGTCGATGCTTGCGCTGGTGGTCCAGGGCATCTGCATCGCGCTGTTCCAGGCCAAGAGCTACCCGCTCCTGATGTTCCTCGTCGGCTATGGCTGGGCGATGCGCACGCGGCGCCAGGGGCGCAGGCCGGACGCCGGCGTGGTCGCTTCCAGGCGCAGCCAGATGATGCGGCAGGGCGTGATCGGCGTCCTGCACGGCCTGTTCATCTACTACGGAGACATCCTGTCCTGGCTCGCCGTGCTCGGGCTGCTGCTCCTGGCCACGCCGAGGCGCCGGTTGCGGCGGTTGTGCCTGCTCGGTGCTGCGTGGGCAGGCCTCTGGCTGGTCGTCGGTGGCACGACGCTGGCCTTGATGCTGGCATTGCCCGCCCCCGCGCAATCGCCGGTCACCGCGCACTGGCTCACTCACGCGGGCAGCTGGCCCGAGGTGTTCGAACTCAACCGGATCGGCTATGCGTCCTACTTCTACCAGCTGCCGTGGCAGTTGCCGATGATGATCGCGCTCGGTATCGCCGGCGTGGTCGCCGGCCGGCTGCGCCTGCTCGAGCGCGCGCGCTGCGGCGCCCGCCTGTGGTCGATCGGTGCCCGGGTGCTGCTGCCCACGGGGCTCGTGCTCAACGTTGCACTGGCCGTCTGGCGGGGCGCACTGCATCCCGACGGGGACGTATCGGCGGTGGACTTCGCGACGCAGTTCACCGGGCCGTTGCTTGCGGCGGGCGTGGTGTGCGCGCTCGCGCGGGCATGGCATGCGGGCAGGGCGCGCCGACTGGCCATCTTCGCGCCCCTCGGGCGCATGACGATGTCGTTCTACGTCGCCCACACGCTGGCCTGCACCGCGTTGTTCGCCGGGCCGGCCGGTGCCCTCGGCCCAACCTTCGGTTCGGTCGGACTGTTCGCCTTCGGGATTGCCTACTGGGGTGCCGCCGTGCTGCTCGCCCCGGTCTGGCTCGCCCGGGCGGGGCGCGGTCCGCTCGAATCGATGGTGCGAGGCTGGGACGACCCGCGGTCGCGTGCCTCGCGCCGGAACACGATCACATGATCGGCCTCCACCCGGATGCCGATCTGCTCGCCGATGGCATGGTCGTGGTGGCTGGGCACGACCGACAGTGCCTCGCGCCCGTCCGGCAGCGCCAGCGTATAGAGGATGTCCGCGCCCCTGAACGCCTTGTGGACGACGCGGGCCTTCAGCGGGCTGGCGTCGTCGTGCACGATGTCATCGGGCCGTAGCAGCACTTCGACGTCGCAGTCGTTCACGCAGCCCGCGCAGCCCTTGCCGCATTCACTCGGCAGGTCGCCGGTGAGCTTGCCGATGCCGATGTCGATCCGGTGGTCTTCGAGCACCGTGCCCGGCAGGAACACGCCCTTGCCGATGAAATCGGCTACCACGTGGTTGGCGGGTCGATGGTACAGGTTGTACGGAGTGTCCCATTGCGCGAGGCGACCGTGGTGCAGGATGCCGATCTCGTCTGCCACTGCGAAAGCTTCGGACTGGTCGTGGGTGACGAGTATCGCGGTCGTTCCCTGCTGCTTGAGGATCTCGCGAACCTCCTGGCCGAGCCGCTCGCGCATCTCGACATCGAGGTTGGAGAACGGTTCGTCCAGGAGCAGCAGTTCCGGCCGCGGGGCGAGGGCCCGGGCTAGCGCCACCCGCTGTTGCTGGCCGCCCGACAGTTCATGCGGGAAGCGCCCACCGGAGTCTGCGAGGCCGATCACCTCCAGCAGTTCCGCAACGCGTGCCGCTCGCTGCGCGGCCGTCATCGTGCGCAGCCCGAAGCCGATGTTGCCGGCGACCGTCAGGTGCGGGAACAGCGCATAGTCCTGGAATACCATGCCGACCTGGCGTTTCTCGGGCGGCACCTGGCGCCCGGCACTGGCCACCTCGATGCCGTTGATCAGGATCCGCCCGGCCGCCACCGGCTCGAACCCCGCGATGCAGCGCAGGACCGTGGTCTTGCCGCAGCCGCTGGCGCCGAGCAGGCAACCGATCTGACCTCGCGCGAGCGAGAACGACAGGTCGTCGAACACACCGACGGCGCCGTAGGCATGGCTGACCTTGTCGAGGCGGAGGACGGGATCCATCAGGTGGCAATGACCAAGTTTGAATGAGAACGATTCGCTTTTCATTATAGCCGAGCTGGGGCAGAATCCGCGTCCAGTAACCACTTGCCGCCCCGCCGCGCAGCCAGCTGCAATCGGCGGGCCGCCGCACCGATGCCGCGCGCGCTGAAGTCACCGCTGGTCCTGCTTGCCCTGCTGCTTGCGCTGGTTGCCTCGATACCCGTGCTGTCGGTCGTGTCCAGCCTGTCCGCCAGCGGTACCGCCGGCGTGTGGCGGCACCTGATCGACACGGTGCTGGTCGACTACGTCGTGAACACGCTGGCGCTGCTGGTCGCGGTCGGCATTGGCGTCGCGGCGATCGGGGTAGGCACGGCGTGGCTGGTGACGATGCTCGATTTTCCGGGCCGGCGCCTGTTCGAATGGTTGCTGGTGCTCCCGCTCGCGATGCCGGCCTACGTTATGGCCTACGCGTACACCGACCTGCTCCAGTTCACCGGGCCCGTGCAGACCCTGCTGCGCGAGACCTTCGGATGGGGACGGCAGGACTACTGGTTTCCCGAGATCCGTTCGCTGGGTGGTGCCGCCGCGATGTTCGTGTTCGTGCTGTATCCCTATGTCTACCTGCTCGCTCGCACCGCGTTTGCCGAACGCTCGGCCAGCGTGCTCGAGGTGAGCCGCAGCCTCGGCTTCGGTCCCTGGGCCACGTTCTTCCGGCTGTCGCTGCCGCTGGCGCGGCCGGCGATCGCCGGCGGCGTTGCGCTCACTGCGATGGAGACGCTGGCCGATTACGGGACCGTGTCGTACTTCTCCGTGCAGACATTCACGACCGGCATCTATCGCGCGTGGCTTTCGCTGGGCGACCGGCTGGCGGCCGCACAGCTCGCATGCGCGCTGCTGTCGTTCGTGCTGGTCGTGCTGCTGGTCGAACGATCGACCCGGGGCCGCGCGAGCTACGCGACGGTCGGCAGCCGGAGCCGGCCGGTGATGGCGTTGCGCCTGTCCGGGGGCGCAGCAGTGCTCGCCATCGCCGCCTGCCTGGTGCCGGTGAGCATCGGTTTCCTGCTGCCCGCCGCGACCCTGCTGCACCTGGCGATCGATGCCCGTGCCGACCATTCGTTCGAACTGTACGCGCACCTGGCGTTCAACAGCTTCACGCTGTCCGGAATCACGGCCGTGCTGGCGGTCACGATCGCAACCAGCCTCGCGTACGCATTGCGCCTGCATCGCAGCCGGCTCACCCTGGCGGCGAACCGCGTGGTCGGGCTCGGCTATGCGGTGCCCGGCGCGGTGATCGCGGTCGGCATCCTGATCCCGCTTGCGACGCTCGACAACTGGCTCGACGCCCTGATGCGCGACCGGTTCGGTATCGCCACCGGCCTTCTGTTCACCGGAACGGTCGCGGCATTGGTCTATGCGTACCTGGTTCGCTTCCTCGGCGTGGCCCAGGAGGCCATCGACGCGGGACTGGGCAAGATCACGCGCTCGATGGACGATGCCGCGCGGTCGCTCGGATTCGGAGCTGGGGCCACGCTGTGGCGGGTGCATCGGCCGCTGATGTGGACCAGCGTGCTCACCGCCGCGCTGTTGGTGTTCGTCGACGTGATGAAGGAACTGCCGGCGACACTGGTGATACGCCCGTTCAACTTCGACACGCTGGCTACACAGGCTTACACCTTCGCCTCGGATGAAAGGCTGGGGCAGGCGGCAGTCGCCTCGCTGGTCATCGTGGCGGTCGGCATGCTGCCGGTGATGCTGCTGACCCGCACGATGCGCATCCGCATCGCCCCGATCAGTCCAGTTGCAGCCGGGTCGCAATCGCGTCCGGCAACTGCCTGACGTCGGACAGCACGATCGACCTGCGGGCGGCGTTCACCCGCAACACCCAGCCGGACTGCGCGCCGGTGGCCTGGCTGATGCTGCCGGTTCCCGCAGGGGGGCGGCGCCCGGCGTCACCCGGCGTCAGTTCGACGTCGACGCCATGGCGTTCACGCAGCAGTTCGGCCAGGCTCCATGCAGTGCGACGGCCCGCATCGTAACCATCGGGCCAGTGGACGAAGGCTGGCTCGAACACGATCCGTACCAGCCGGCGGTCGCGGTCCCCGGCCACCAGGGTCACGAACGGCACGTGGCTGGAGCGCGAGGACTGGGTTTTCAGGATACGGGGCGCGCTGTTTAGCATGATGTAGAAGTTCGAGTCCTTCGCGACCTCAGCCGCTGGGGCGGCCAGTGCCGACGGCACCTCGATGCGCACGATGCTGACCGGATCGCGGCGAAGTGGCGGCAGTGTCACGTAGCCCGCTGGCGCATTCGACTGGACGATCCGGATTGCGGCTTCGATCGGCATGCCGAGCGCCAGCCCCATCATCTCGGGGGCGCGGGCCGGCGCGCCAGCAGGACCCGTCGTCGTGTCGCCGGCCGCCGTCGCTGAATGTACGCGCGCTGCGCCGGCTCTCGGGGCGATCGCGCCGACGCAGGCTGGCAGGACGAGGCCGGCCGCCCAGAGCAGGGCGCGGCGCCGTGGCCGGGCGGCGCCGCGACCGGTCGCAGTCACTGCCGCAGGACGGCCAGGCTACTTCCAGCCGACACGGTCGAGGATCTTCTGGGCCAGGGCCTGGTTACGGCCGAGCACGCCGATGTTGAACGACTCCGCCTTGAACTTGCCGAGCGAGGCAAGCTCCGGATTCCGGGCGATGGCGGAAGAGACCACCGGCCACTCGTTGTTGCCGTCTGCGAAATAGATCTGCGCTTCATCGCTGGCGAGGTATTCGAGGAAAAGCCGGGCGGCCGACGGGTTCGGTGCGGTACGAAGCATTCCCGCGCCCGATACGTTTACATGTGTACCGGAAGATGCCTGGTTCGGGAACGACACGGCGACCCGTTCGATCAGTTGTCGGTCCTGCGGACGGGCCGATTTCATCAGCCGCACATAGTAGTACGTGTTGACCACCGCGATATCGCATTCCCCGGCGCCGACACCGAGCAACTGGTCGGTATCCCCGCCGCGCGGCGGGCGGGCGAGGTTGGCGACCACGCCGCGGGCCCATTCCTCGGCCTTCGCCTCGCCCAGGCGTTCGATCATGGAGGCCATCAGCGACAGGTTGTAGACGTGGTTGCTGGCACGGATGCAGAGTCGACCCTTGAACCGGGGATGTGCGAGATCCTCGTAGTTCGCGACCTCTTCCGGTCGTACCGTCTTGCGGTTGTATGCGATCACGCGTGCCCGCGTCGAGAATCCGAACCAGGTTGCTGCGGGCGTGCGCAACTGGGCGGGAATCCGCGCATTGAGCACCGGCGAATCCAGTGGCTGGAACAGATCGAGCTGTTCGGCGCGCCACAGGCGCCCGGCGTCCACCGTGATGAACACATCGGCCGGGCTGTTGCGGCCCTCGCTGCGCACGCGTTCCAGCAGCGCATCCTCGCCCGCCTCGATGCGGTTGATCTTGATCCCGGTCTTGCGCGTGAAGCCCGTGTAGAGCGCCTCGTCTGTCTGATAATGGCGAGCCGTGTAGAGGTTCAGGACCTTGTCGGTCTGGGCCGCGGCGGGCGCCGTGGCCAGGACGACCGCTGCCGCGCAGAGGGCGCCTGCCAGAGGCATCGTCAGCAGGCGGTAGAGTGAGTTGTCTTGCATGGCGTTTTCGATCTCGGGCTGTGGACGGGTCTACGCAGGGGCGAAACAGCGTCGGTCAGATGCCTGGACGACAGGATCTTAACAAGAAGAATTCTCGTTTGTAAATGATAAATATTCGCATTGGAAGGCTGTTCTGGCGGTGTTCCGCCTGCGTCGTGGCGCTCTGTCTGCTGGCGACCGGGTGTGCATATCGTCCGCCTGCGCCGACGCAGGACGCTGCCGTATCGGGCCCGTCGGTGGCACCAGCCATGCGCCCGCCGGGCGGGTTGCCACAGCAGCCTCGACCCGAACCGGTCGCCACGGCGCCGCGGATCGGGCTCGCGCTGGGCGGCGGGGCGGCGCGCGGCTTCGCCCATGTCGGCGTGATCATGGCCCTCGAGCAGGCCGGTATCGTGCCCGACTATGTGACGGGCACCAGCGCCGGTGCGGTCGTCGGCGCGATCTACGCGGCCGGCTATCGATCGGCCGACCTGCTGCGCATCGCCAGGCAATTGGCGGAAGCGGACGTACGCGATCTTGCGCTGCCCGACCGCGGCTTCGTGCGCGGCGAGCGCCTCCAGTCGTTCATCAACCGGGCGGTGCAGGACCGGCCGATCGAGAAGCTGAACATTCCATTTGCCGCGGTAGCCACCGACCTGCAGTCCGGCGAGGGTATCGTCTACCGCCGGGGCGACACCGGCCTGTCGGTGCGGGCGTCGAGCGCGGTACCCGGAGTATTCCGTCCGGTCCTGATCGGCGACCGGCAGATGGTGGACGGTGGCCTTACCCATCCCATCCCGGTCAGGGCTGCGCGTGCTCTCGGCGCGGAACTGGTGATTGCGGTCGACATATCCAGCCAGCCGCAGTACTCCAGGATCGCCGGTTCGATCGATATCCTGCTGCAGGCGTTCACGATCATGGGACGCGCGCTGGGCGCTTCCGAACTGGCCGAGGCTGACGTGGTGATACGTCCCGCGATCGGGCAGATCTCCGCCACCGATTTCGAAAGCCGGCAACTGGCAATCGAGCAGGGGCAGCGTGCCGCCCGTTCCGCCCTGCCGGAGATCCGGCGCCGGATCGAGGCAGCCACCCGGCGGCTCAGCCCGCCAGCCGACGCGCTCCGTTGAAGCGGCTGACCCAGTACCGCTCGCCCATGTTCACGATATGCACCCGGCCGCCACGGCTGGGTGCATGGATGAATCGTCCGTCGCCGACATAGATGCCGACGTGCGAGAACCGCCTGCCGCGGGTATTGAAGAACACGAGATCGCCGGGTTCCAGTTCCCCCTGGCCGACGCTGGTACCCATCCGGGCCATTTCGTACGAATTGTGCGGCAGCGATCGTCCGGTCACCCGGTCGAAAACGTAGCGTACCAGGCCGCTGCAATCGAACCCTGTATCGGGACTGCGCCCCCCGAAGGTATAGCGGATGCCGATCATGCCCATGGCCTGCATGGCCATTTCCTGTGCCGAGTTCAGCGCGCGGTCGGCGAGACTCTGCACGGCCGATGGCGACGGAGCGGCTGGTTCGGTTCCGCCCGCGACGATCGGATCAGGGCGCAATTCCTGCGCGCGCGCGCTGTCGATACCCTGCAGCGACAGAAGGACGCTGGCCGCGACGATGGAAAGGATCAGGCTGCGCTGTACGAGCGATCGGGATGCGGCAAGGGCGGTCGACAGTGCTGCAACAGACCTGGCGGATCGAGCGGGGAGATAAGGCATGTTCTGAAGATCCTTTCAGAGATGCTTGATTACCAAGCAGAAGTCTGATTTTTACGGCACTATCGGATAGAACTTGCGCCCCCGGGACATCCCCCACCTGCCGTTCAGCCTTCCGTGCATTTCCGAACGCGGCGCAGGATGCCACAGCCTGTCGTCGATGGCAATTCCGCCCCCGATGAACCGGGCCTTCTGTTCAGGCCGCGCCCGATACGGCACGGCAGGGAGGATGCGATGAGAAAGCTCAGGTACGGTCGTCTCATTTCCAGCCAGTACGCCATCCTGGCGCTGCTGCTGCTGCTGGCCCTACAACCCCTGGCGCTGGCCCAGTCGCTGGTGATGGGCATCCTGCCGCTGCGTTACCGCACGGCAGACCAGATGGTGCCGCTGATCCGCCCGCTGGTGCCTGCGCCTGGCACGGTGAGCGGCATCCAGAACCAGCTGATCGTGCACACCACACCGCAGAACCTGGCCGAGATCCGCGCGGTGCTCGAGCGCATCGACACAATGCCGCGTCGCCTTCTGATCAGCGTCCGCCAGGATGTCGACCAGGCGTCCGGTTCCGATGGAGTCGTCGCCGGCGTACGCGCCGGGGTGGGGCAGGCGGACATCGCAGTGGGCAGCGTGCCGCCCGGCGCGGCCGCAGGCGTACGGGCCTATTCCACCACACGCAGCGGGACCGACCGGGCGACGCAGCAGGTGCAGGCTCTCGAAGGACAGCCGGCCATGATCCACGCTGGGCGGTCGATCCCGGTGCCGGTACGGCAGATCGTAAGGGGGCCATCGGGCCTGCAGGCGATCGACACCGTCGAGTATCGTGAGGCGTCCACCGGCTTCCAGGTCGTCGTGCGCCTGTCCGGCGACGAGGTGATGCTCGACATCCTGCCGCAGCGGCAGTCGATCGCGCAGGGTGCCGGACCCGGGACGGTCGATACGCAGCAGCTCTCCACGACCGCACGCGGTCGCCTGGGCGAATGGATCGATCTCGGCGGGACGGTGCGGACCTCGGGCGACCGTCAGTCGGTGCTGCTGGGCCGTGCCACGTCTTCTACCGCGGAAGAGCGACGGGTGCAGGTAAGGGTGGAGGAACTGCGGTGAACGCCCTTGTCGGGCGGGGCGAGTGCCCCTGGATCCGCTGACCCATCTGCTGGCCGGACTGCTGGTCGCGCTGGCGGTCGAACCGGTGCGCGCCAGGGCAGCCGCCGTCGGCCGTCCGTCGTGGCTGTCTGCCGGCGCTGTGGCCGGCGTGTTGCCAGACCTCGCGTACCTGTCGCGCGTCAGTGACCCTCAGGCCGTCCTCGCGTCCACAGGCTTGTGGACGCATTCCGTGCTGGTGCTGCCGGTGCTGGCGCTGGCGCTTGCTGCGCTGTTCGCGTGCATCGCCCGCCGGCCCGAGCAGTGGCCGGTGTTCCTGTTCGTCACCGGGCCCGCGCTGCTGGTCCACCTCTGCCTTGACCTGGTCACGGCGTCCGGCATCCGGCCCTGGCATCCGGTTGCCGAAAGCCGTTACGCGATTCCTCTGCTGTTCCCGCTGGACCTGTGGGTCATTGCCCTGGCGACCGGTTTCGTGATGGTCGCGTGGCGCTGGCCGATGCTCGGGCGGCGGGCCGCCATCGCGGCTTTCGCGGCCACGACCGGCTATCTCGTGCTGCTCTGGCAGTGGCGTGCGGAGGCACTGGACGCCGGTGCAGCGATCGCGTCACGCTTTCCATCCGGTGACGCGCATGTCCATGCATTTCCGCAGCCATTCTCGCCACGCAACTGGCAGGTGCTGGTGGCCCACGGTGATGCCTTCGACATCGCCTGGCTGAAGGTCGGCCCACGACCGTCCGCGCGCTTCGGGACGGCCCCGGCCGAGCTGCGCGACGGCGTTCCCGAGACGCCGACGAATGTCGCGGCCATCCCGGGTATCCCGGGCGGCCCGAGCGTCGTCGAGTCGCTGTCTGCCCGCTCGGCGCTGGCGAGGCTGAGCGCAGCGTATGCCGAGCCCGCGCAGGCCCGATGGATCCAGGTATTCCGCTTTGGCGACGAGGGTGGTCGGGCCGAGTTCGCGCGCACGGCCTGGAGCCGGCCGGAGTTCGCCGGATTCCGCCGGTTCAGCGTCTACACCGTGCTCAGTCATATCGAGTATCGTGCCGACGTGCGCCAGGTCTGTGCGTGGTTCTACGACGCCCGGTTTGCATGGCCCGGCGTTGCGCCGTCCTACCGCTTCGGTTCCTGCCAGCACATGGACGACAGCACATGGAGCGTGCAGCGTGCCCCAGGGCCGCTGCCCCTGCTATAGCCCCCCTCGATCCGTGGAGACCCCGAGATGAACCGTCATCGACTGCCCGCCGTATTCATGCGCGGCGGCACCAGCAAGGCCCTGATTCTGCATCGGCAGGACCTGCCCGCCGCGCGGGGCGACTGGGCCCCGATATTCCTGCGCGCGATGGGATCGCCCGACCCCAACGGCCGCCAGCTCGACGGCATGGGCGGTGGCCTTTCGTCGGTGTCGAAGGTGTGCGTGCTCTCGCGCTCGTCGCGTGCCGATGCGGACATCGACTACACCTTCGCGCAGGTGATGGTGAAGGATGCGCACGTCGATTACGGCGCCAACTGCGGCAACATGTCGTCGGCAGTCGGGCCTTTCGCGGTGGACGAAGGACTGGTCGAGGCGGCCGATGGGCAGGCGCTGGTGCGCATCTACAATACCAATACCGACAGGATCATCCATTCCACGTTCCCGGTGCAGGGTGGCCAGGCGGTAGAGGCGGGCGAACTGGCGATCCCTGGCGTGGCCGGCACCGGTGCCCCGATCCGCCTCGACTTCCTGTCGCCCGGCGGCGCCAGCACGGGCCGACTGCTGCCGACCGGCAACGTGGTGGACCGCATCGACGTTCCCGGCCTCGGGCCGGTCGAGGTGTCGATGGTCGATGCGGCCAATGCCTGTGTGCTGGTGGCGGCGTCGTCGCTCGGGCTGTCCGGGCTCGAGATGCCCGCAGACCTCGAGGCCGATGCGGTGGCGATGGAGCGTTTGTCCGCGATCCGCCTGCAGGCATCGGTCGCGATGGGCCTCGCCCGCACCATCGACGAGGCGCGCAGCCGTACGGTGGTGCCTTTCGTCGGCTTCGTGGCGCCACCGAAGGCTGCGCATACGCTGTCGGGCGAGTCGATCATGGCCGATGCGGTCGACCTGACGGCGCGCATGCTGTCCAACGGCCAGCCGCACCGTGCACTGCCGCTGACCGCATCGCTGTGCATCGCGGTGGCGGCGTCCATCGAGGGTACGACGGCCTGGCGCGCACGGCGCACCGATGGCAGCGACGGTGCTGCCGGCGGGGCACTGCGCATTGCAATGCCCTCTGGCGTGCTCACCGTGGGTGCGGAGGTGGATTGCGAGGCCGGACAGTGGTCCGCGCGTCGCGGCTCGTTCTATCGAACCGCGCGGCGGCTGTTCGACGGGAAGGTGTACTACTGAGCCTGGTTTTCCTCAGTCAGGGCGGAAGGCGGACAGTTCCACCGGCCCGTCGTACAGCGAGCGCGTCGCCGCGAGCAGGCGCGCGGATGCACTGTCGCTCCACTGCCCGTAGGCGGTATTGCCGCGGAACTTGGACTCCAGTTCTTCGCGCGACAGCGGGGCGTGCACGCCGCCTCGGATGAAGGGCTGGCGTTCTTCGACCACGCGCCCGTCGGCCAGCGTGAACCGGACATGGCCGGTGTAGGCGCGCGGATACGGATTCGCCGGGTCGACGACGTAGCGTACCTTCGAGGCGAGGGCGAGGATGCGCTCGTCGCGCACCGTGGCCGGGGTAAAGGCGTCCAGGCCCGCTGCGCCGGTGATGAAGCCGACCGCGATGTTGAACGGTGCGCTGAACTTCGCGCCGTATTCGGTCGCCGGCCGGTGCTTCGAGGCGAGCGGCTCCCAGAGCCGATGCACGTAGCCCTCGGCGGTTTCGCAGAGCACGTCGACAACGTCCTCCGCGCGGAATCCTTCGGCCTGCGCCCGGCGCGCCAGGCGCAGCGCGCAGTCGATATAGGGCTGGTTCATCGTGCCGGTTGCATACGGCTTGAAGGTGATCGACAGCATCGTCCAGTCGGTACCGAAGCCGTCCAGCAGCGCGGCATAGTCGCCCTCGGCACTGTGCGCGAAGCCGTTGTACAGGCCATGCGTGCCCTCGAACACGGTGCGCGGCGAGAAGAACCCCTGCTGCCCGATGCGCGCGGCGCGTACGCCGCATTGTGCCGCCCATCCGGCATGCAGGCGCTTGGTCCACGAGCCTTCGGCGAGGTACTCGATGATGCCGCTGGCCATGCTGCCGGCCGTACCCAGCGCGTCGACGGCCTGCCGGCGGGTGAGCCCGAGCGCGACCGATACAGCCAGCGTGGCGGCCATTGTGCCCAGGATCGCCGTGGGATGGAAACCCGAGCGGTGGATCGCCTTCGGTACGACGCGACTCATCCGGCACAGCGCCTCGGTGCCGGCCACGATCCCGGCGAGCGCCGACTGCCCGTCGCGTCCGAAGCGCTCGCATGCGGCGAGCACGGCAGGCACGATCACCGTGGCGCTGTGCACCGGGCCGCCTTCATACGTGTCGTCGAAGTCCTCGCCATGCGCGGCAGTGCCATTGATCAGCGCGGCATCCTCGGCATTGAAGCGTCCGGCATGTCCGATCGCCGTCGCCGTCCCGCCGCTGTCGACCGAGGCCACGAGCGCCCGGATGTAATCGGTGTCGCGTGCCGCCACGCACAGGCCGGCGACGTCGAGCAGCAGCGACTCGGCCTGGGCGCGTACGGCTGCGGGTAGCGTCTTCGGGTCGATCGCCAGCGCGAGGTCCACGAGGCGTTCGGCGACCGACACGTCGGGCAGGGCGGGGGCAGGGCTGTTCTGGCTCATGAACGGGCTTCCAGTCACGGGTTCCGGAGGCCGGCCGCGGGGTTGCCCGGGCCGGGGCCGGGATGCTACCGCGGTTCCGGGGCGTCCGCGCCGTGCGCGACCGGGCCGGAGTGCAGTCCTTGAGTTGCGCGTTCCTATCCTGCACCATTCGCGATTCGATAACGGGGACGGGGCTTGGAAAAATGAACATCGGTGAATTCTGGACGACGGCGCAGCCGATCCTGATCCATGGCGCATTCCAGGTCGCTGCCGCGATCGCGTTCTGGGTCGTGGGCACCTGGCTGATCAACCTGGCTGTTCGCGTGCTCAGCGCTGCGCTCGAGCGGCAGAAGGTCGAGCCGACGATCCTGCGCTACATCGGTTCGTTCGTCGCCGTGGTGCTGAAGATCGCACTGGTCGTCGCCATCCTTGGCTACTTCGGTGTGGAAACGACCACCTTCGCGGCGCTGGTCGCCGGCGTCGGCGTGGCGATCGGTGCGGCCTGGGGCGGGTTGCTCGCCAATTTCGCGGCCGGGGCTTTCCTGGTCGTGCTGCGGCCGTTCAAGGTGGGCGACTTCGTCACCGCCGGCGGCGTTACCGGCACGGTGAAGGAGATCGGCCTGTTCGGCACTGCGATCAATACGCCTGACAACGTGCTGACCATCGTCGGCAACAACCGGATATTCGGCGACAGCATCCAGAACTATTCCGCGAACGCCTATCGCAGGGTCGACCTCAAGGCGCAGCTTGCGCAGGGTGCCGACCATGCCGCTGCGATCGCGCTGCTGCGCGACCGCATCGCGAAGATCCCCAATGTGCTGGCGGCACCTGCGCCCGACGTCGAGATCCTCGAATTCACACCGAGCGGGCCGGTGCTGGCCGTGCGGCCCTACTGCAACAATGACCACTACTGGCAGGTGTACTTCGACACGAACCGCACCATACGCGAGTCGTTCGGCGAGGCTGGCTTCCCGGTTCCCGAAATGCCGGTCGTGCTGCGCAACGCGGGCTGACGGGGGGCTCCATGGATGGATCACACGGCGGTGGAGGATCGTCCCAGTTCAACGTGCTGGGCGCGCCCCTTGCAACCTGTTCGGTGCAGCCGTTGACCGGCTACTTCCGCTCCGGGTGCTGCGAGACCGCGGTCGAAGACTTCGGCAGCCACACCGTGTGTGCCCGGGTGACTGCCGAGTTCCTCGCATTCTCGAAGGCGCGCGGCAACGACCTCAGCACGCCGATGCCGGCCTACGGCTTCGACGGGCTGAAGCCCGGCGACCGCTGGTGCCTGTGCGTGACGCGCTGGAAGGAAGCGTTCGATGCAGGCATGGCGCCGGGCGTGGTGCTCGCGGCGACCCATCGGGCCGCGCTGTCGGTGGTGACGCTCGAGCAATTGATGGCGCACGCGATCGACGCATGACCCGCCCGGTGCTGCGAGGCGCGACTGTCCGCCCTGGCGCCAGCAGTCGAAGGATGGCTCGCGTTCACCGACGGCGATGCCTTGCGGCGTGCGGCTGGAAGGGCTTTCCAGCTGGCGCTGGGATGCAGCCGCAAACCGGATGCACCGGATGCTGGCGGGATACCATCGGGATCGACCCGTGCAGAACGTACCGATGAGCATCGACCCACCCCGGGCAGCCAGGGCGCTGCCGATCAGCCTCGCCGTGTTCGACATGGCTGGTACCACCATCCAGGACACCGGCGTCGTGCCACTGGCCTTCGATGCCGCGCTGGCGTCCCATGGCCTGTCCGCGACGGCGGACGAACTCGTCGCGATCCGGGGGGCGGGCAAGCGCGAGGCGATCCGCCACCTGGTGAAGGCACGCCTCGGCGTGGCCGACCTCGAACGCCATTCGGATGCGGTCTACGAGGCCTTCCGCGGAGAACTCGACCGACGCTTCCGTGCGGGGGGAGCACTCGCGGTGCAGGGTGCCGTGCAGGTGTTCGACTGGCTGCGAAGCCGCGGGGTCGCGATCGTACTGAACACCGGCTTCGACCGCGATACCCAGGCGCTGGTGCTGGCTGCGGTCGGCTGGGAGCGCGGCGTCGCCGACGCGCTGGTGTGCAGCGACGACGTGCCGAAGGGCCGCCCTGCTCCGTACATGATCTTTCGCGCGATGGAACGCACCGGAACCATCGACGTGGCTCGCGTTCTCAACATCGGCGACACGGTGCTCGACATCCAGTCGGGCCGCAACGCCGGCTGCGGCGTGAACGTGGCGGTGTGGACGGGCGCGCACCGCAGGGACACCCTGGCACGCGAGCCCGGCGCGCACCTGATCGAGGATGTGTCGCACCTGCCGGCACTGCTCGAGCGCATCGCGGGCGGCGGCACTTGAATGCCTGCCGACGCGGGATGCTGCTGGTTGCCGGCGCTGCGCTGGCGCTGCCCGGCTGCAGCCGTGGCGATCGCGTAGAGGCGACCGCGCACTGGCTCGGCGCCGACTTCGCGTTCGGCGCGGGCATTGCGTTCACCTCGCCCGATGGCTTGCTCGCGACCGTCGGATTCTTCCCCGAACCGCTACCGGCGGCGACGATCGAAGAGGTCCGCCGGATGCGTTCGGTCGTGCAGGCGCTGGCCAGGCGCACCGCGCCTTTCCTGGTGCTGGAACTGCGACTGAAGGCGCCAGGCAAGGCCGGGTTCGACAACCTGGTGCGCTATTCCGTGCTGTTCGCGAACATGGGCGGCACGCCGGTCACCTTCAATCGCCAGAGCCGCGACTGGGTGAAGGACGGCGGCATCGAGCTGGCCGGGGATGCCAGGGTCGGCGCTCGCCTGCTCGGGCGGGTGCGACGCGCGGGTGCGACCGACATCGAAGGGACCGAGCAGCCGTATCGCTGGGATCTCGGCTTCGACACCAGCGTGGCCGCGTAACGCGACCGCGCACCCAAGGCGTCGGCGGCGTCCGCGCGGAAGCAGGCCGCGCGGATCGTGACGTCAGTCCTCGCGACGCATCTGCGGGAACAGGATCACGTCGCGGATCGTGCTGCTGTCGGTCAGCAGCATCACCAGCCGGTCGATACCGATGCCTTCGCCGCCGCACGGCGGCAGGCCGTATTCGAGCGCGCGCACGTAGTCGGCGTCGTAGTGCATCGCCTCGGCATCGCCGGACTCCTTCCGGTTGGCCTGCTGCCTGAACACCGAGGCCTGTTCGTCGGGATCGTTCAGCTCGGAGAAGCCGTTGGCGATCTCGCGTCCGGCAATGAACAGCTCGAAGCGCTCGGTGATCGACGGGTCGGCATCGTTGCGTCGGGCCAGCGGCGAAACTTCGGTCGGGTAGTCGATGATGAAGGTCGGTTCGAACAGCTGCGTCTCGACCGTCGCGTCGAACAGCGACAGCTGCATGCCACCCAGACCGTCGTCTGGGTGCACCGTTTCGCCCAGTCGCGCGAGCTCTCCAACCAGCCAGCCCCGGTCGGACAATTGCGCCGGCGTGTACTGTGGCGCGTACTTCGCGATCGCCTCGAGGATCGTGAGCTTCGCGAACGGCTTGCCGAAGTCGAGCTCGCGCCCCTGGTAGGTGATCTTCTCGCTGCCTGTGACGGTGCGCGCGACCTGCGCGAACATCTGCTCGGTCAGCGCCATCAGCTCGCGGTAGCGGGTGTAGGCCGAGTAGAACTCGAGCATCGTGAACTCGGGATTGTGCCGGGTCGAGATGCCCTCGTTGCGGAAATTGCGGTTGATCTCGAACACCCGTTCGAAGCCGCCCACCACCAGGCGTTTCAGGTAGAGCTCGGGTGCGATACGCAGGAACAGCTCCATGTCCAGGGCATTGTGGTGGGTCGCGAAAGGCCGCGCGTTCGCGCCTCCCGGGATCGGGTGCATCATCGGCGTCTCGACCTCGAGGTAGCCCCGGTCGAGCAGGAACTGCCGCACGGCCTGCACGGTGCGCGAGCGGGCGAGGAAGGTCCTGCGCGAATCCTCGTTCACCATCAGGTCGAGGTAGCGCTGCCGGTAGCGCTGCTCCTGGTCGGTCAGGCCGTGGAACTTCTCCGGCAGCGGGCGCAGCGATTTGGTCAGCAGCCGGATGGACGATACGCGTACCGTGAGTTCGTTGGTCTTGGTGCGGAACAGTATGCCGGTCGCGCCGACGATGTCGCCCAGATCATAGTGCTTGAAAGCCTCGTGCGCCTCGGCGCCTGTCCCGTCGTCGGACACGTAGAGCTGGATCATGCCCGACCCGTCGCGCACGCTGGCAAAGCTTGCCTTGCCCATCACCCGCTTGAGCAGGATACGGCCGGCCAGCGTCACCTCGACCGGGTTCGCTTCGAGCGCGGCCTTGTCGTCGCCGGCATGGGCGGCCTGCAGGTCGCCGGCGAGGTGCACGCGTTCGAAGTCGTTCGGATAGGCCACCCCGGAGGCGCGCAGCGCAGCCAGCTTGGCACGCCGCTCGGCGACGATATGGTCGGCGTCGACCGGAGCGGCCGGTGGGAGGCTGGAAGCGTCGGTCATTTACACACCCTGCTTGAGGCTGGCGTTGATGAAGTCGTCGAGGTCGCCGTCCAGCACGCGCTGGGTGTCGCCAACCTCGTGGTTGGTGCGAAGGTCCTTGATGCGCGACTGGTCGAGCACATAGGAGCGGATCTGGTGGCCCCAGGCGATGTCGGTCTTCGACTCCTCCATCGCCTGCTTCTCCTCGTTCCGCTTGCGCAGTTCGAGCTCGTACAGACGCGACTTGAGCATCGCCATCGCCTCGGCCCGATTACGGTGCTGAGAGCGGTCGCTCTGGCACTGCACGACGATGTTCGTCGGCAGGTGGGTGATACGGATCGCGGAGTCGGTCTTGTTGATGTGCTGGCCACCCGCGCCCGATGCGCGGAACGTGTCGACACGCAGGTCGGCGGGATTGATCGTCACTTCGATCGAATCATCCACCTCGGGATAGATGAACACGCTCGCGAAAGACGTATGCCGGCGCGCGTTCGAGTCGAACGGCGACTTGCGCACCAGCCGATGCACGCCGGCCTCGGTACGCAGCGTGCCATAGGCATAGGGGCCGCTGACCTTGATCGACGCGCTCTTGATCCCGGCAACGTCACCGCTCGATTCTTCCAGCAGTTCGACCTTGAAGTCGCGCCGCTCGCAGAATCGCAGGTACATGCGCTCGAGCATCTGCGCCCAATCCTGCGCCTCGGTGCCGCCGGTGCCGGCCTGAATGTCGATGAAACAGTTGGCGGGATCGAGCGGATCGTCGAACATCCGCTCGAACTCCATCCGGGCGATGGCCTTCTCGATCTGTTCGATATCCCCGGCGAGCTGTTCGAGCGTGCCGGTATCGTCTTCGCTGCGCGCCATCTCGAACAGTTCCCGCGTGTCCGCGATCATCTGTTCGGTGTCCTGCATCCGGGTGACGATATCCTCGAGCTGCTTGCGCTCGCGCCCCAGTTCCTGTGCGCGCTTGGTGTCGGCCCAGACCGAGGGGTCTTCCAGGTCGCGGCTGACCTCCTTCAGGCGGGTGAGCTTGGTATCGAAGTCAAAGATACCTCCGCAGCTCGTCCGTACGCCGGCCGAAACCGGCCAGGCTGTCGGAGAGCGAATTCAGGCGTTCAGCTTCCATGGATATTCCCGCGGTAAACCGTCGATTATAGCGGTCCGCGGCAGTGCAGTCCGTGCCGGCGCGAAAAGCGCCGGCGCATCAGCGCCAGGCCGAAGACGGATCGCCGGCGTCGCGCCAGTGCTCGATCGTGAGTTGCACGCTCTGCAGTCCCTGCCAGCTGTTCATGTCCACGCGGTACACCGCCTCGATGCGCGATGGCAGGTGTTCTATCGAGTTGAACCGGATGGCCGCGAAGCGCCCGCAGCCGCCGCGCAGCTCCAGCTTCGAATGCGCCTCGCCCACGACCTTCTGCGCCGTGACCTCGAAGCGGTCCATGAATTCCGGGCGCGGAAAGCCGGGGCCCCAGACGCTTTCGTCCATCGAGCGGGCCAGGTCGAGGTCGAGGGTCTCGCCATCGAGGCTGCCGTCGGTCTCGATCACGCGCGAAAGGTCGGCCGGCGTGAGCAGCGAGCGCACTACGGCTTCCAGCGTTTCGCTGAACCGGGGCAGGTCAGGTTCGCGCAGGCTCAGGCCGGCCGCCGCCGCATGGCCGCCGAAGGCCACCAGCAGGCCGGGTTCGCGCTTGGCAACCAGGTCGAGCGCATCGCGCAGGTGCAACGCTGCGATCGAACGTCCCGAACCCTTCAGCATGCCGCCGTCGCCGCGGGCGAAGCAGAACGCCGGCCGGTGCAGCCTGTCCTTGAGGCGCGCCGCGACGATTCCGATCACGCCCTGGTGCCAGGCCGGGTCGAACAGCGCGACGGACCATCCGTCGCCGGCCGCATCGACGTCGATTGCCGCCAGTGCCTGCTCGCGCATCGTGGCTTCGATCTCGCGGCGCTGGCGGTTCAGCTGGTCAAGCTGGCCCGCGATGGCGCCGGCACGGGCGACGTCGTCGGTCACCAGGCATTCGATGCCGAGCGACATGTCCTGCAGACGGCCTGCCGCGTTCAGGCGCGGACCCGCGACGAACCCGAGGTCGTACGTCGTGCAGCGCTCGATCGCACGGCCTGCGACTCGCAGCAGCGCTGCGATGCCAGGTACCGTGCGCCCGGCACGGATCCGCTTCAGTCCCTGCGCCACCAGGATGCGGTTGTTCGCATCGAGCCGTACCACGTCGGCGACCGTACCCAGCGCCACCAGGTCCAGCCACTGGGCCAGGTTCGGCCCGCTACCGCCTGGCAGCCGGCCGCGCCGACGCAGTTCGGCGCGCAGCGCAAGCATCACGTAGAACATCACCCCGACACCGGCGAGGTGCTTGCTCGGGAAGCCGCAGCCCGGCTGGTTGGGATTGACGATCACCTCCGCGGCCGGCAACTGGCTGCCGGGCAGGTGGTGGTCGGTCACGAGCACGCGCATGCCGAGCGCGCGCGCGCGGTCCACGCCCTCGACGCTGGCGATACCGTTGTCCACGGTGATGAGCCAGTCCGGACGGCGCTGATGTGCGAGGTCGACGATCTCAGGCGTCAGGCCGTAGCCGTACTCGAACCGGTTCGGGACGAGAAAGTCGACGCGGGCGCCGAACGCGCGCAACGCACGGATGCCGACCGCGCAGGCGGTGGCGCCGTCGCAGTCGTAGTCCGCGACGATCAGCAGGCGTTCGTTGCGCCCGATCGCATCGGCCAGTGCCGACGCGGCGGCCTCGCAGCACGATAGCCGCTCGGGCGTCAGCAGACGTGCAAAGTCATCGGACAACTCGTCCGCGGCACGCAGCCCGCGCGCGGCGAATACCCGCGCAAGTACCGGCGCGATGCCGGCCTGTTCGAGGGCGGCACGGGCGTCGGCCGGCACGGAGCGGGTCAGCAGTTCAGGCATCGGATCGGCCGTGCGGATCGGCAAGCAAGGCAGCAAGGGGGAGGCGCCGGCGCCAGAATCGGAAGCGATCCGCCGGCACGATGTGCGCGGCCGACAGCCCGCCCCGCGACGGCCAGCGCAGGTCGATGGTGGCAATGCGACCGCTGTGGAGCGCCTGATCGAGCGGGGCCAGCCAGGCCGCGTCGAGGCGGGCCAGGGCCGCGCGCCATCCGGAGGGGTCGCCCGCCTGGCGATGCGCGGTCAGCGCATCGAGGCTGAGCAGCCAGTGGCCGTCGATGGCCTGGCCGAGCCAGTGCTGCGCGCCGGCGTCGGTGTCGATCCAGCGGCAGCCGGCGAGGGTGGCCAGTCCTGCCAGCCGTTCGCCGCCGCCGGCAGCACCGCTGCAGCCCGGCAACCCCGGGCCCGGCATGCGGCCAGGCCCATGCAGCCAGAGTCCTGAGACCGTGGGCTCGCCGCGCTGTTCGCGCGCCTGGTTCACCGGATGTTCGAACCAGAGCATCTGCACCTCGTTCACGAAGCCGAGCCACTGCTTGCGTCCTGGCCCGCGCGGCAGATTGCGGTCGACGTCGTCGCCAATGGCATCGGCCGGATCGGTCGTGTCGATCTCGAACGGGCGGTCTGCGCCCAGGTACCAGCGCGCCGGCCCCGGCGCCAGGAAATCCGTGGCCAGTGCAGGGAAGTGCGCACGCACGGACCCGGCCAGAGCCTCCGACTCCTCGGCAAGCAACTGCAGATGGGCGGGCGGCGCCAGGCGCAGGCCGGTGCGCCCGACGATGAAGTGCACCGGATCTGCGCGCATCCACCAGCGTTCGCCCGGCGCGTGACCGTCGAAGGCGAGCGTCACCGCGGCGATCGGCAGGGCACTTTTCGCGGCGGGGCCGTCCCGAGGGACGGCTCGGGCATCGTCCGCCGCAGGCGCAGTGAACCGCCGCCAGAGCCAGTCGTCTGCCGAGGCGCCGATGGGCGGCTGGCGCGTCGATCGCGACAGCCAGCGAGCGAGTGTCGGTGCGACGGCCCCATGCATCGTCTCGGCGGCGTCGCGGCCTGGCCAGGACAGGTCGGGAATCAGGACTTCCAGGTGCAAGGGGGCGTCCGGCGGTGGGCAGTGAGCGGTGGGCGCCGAGTGCCGCAGCCGGCACGGCGAGCGCAGTCTAGCACCGGTCCCGTCCGGTGCAACTGCCGGTTCTCCTTGGCGGGGTTCAGCTTGTGGCACACTTCGCGCGCCGCAAACGGCTGCACCGGAAACAGACCGACACGTGTCCCCATACGAGCTGTTCGTCGGGCTGCGCTACACGCGCGCCAAACGCAGCAACAACTTCATTTCCTTCATCTCGTTCGTGTCGATGCTCGGCATGGCGCTGGGCATCGCCGTCCTGATCACCGTGGTATCGGTGATGAACGGTTTCCAGAAGGAGGTGCGCGACCGCATTCTGGGCGTGCTCGCGCATGTGCAGATCTCAGGGCTCGAGGGCGGACTCGCCGATTGGCAGTCCGTCGCTGCCACTGCCGAAGCGAACCCTGCCGTGCGTGGCAGCGCCCCCTACGTGCTTGCGCAGGGACTGCTCGGCAACGACCAGGTGGTGCGCGGCGCGATCATCCGCGGCATCCTGCCGGAGCGCGAGGCGCGCGTGGCCGACTTCGCGACCTTCCTGCGCGCCGGCTCGATCGAGGCGCTCGCGCCGGACAGCTTCGCCACCGTGCTCGGCATCGAGCTTGCCCGTGCGCTCGGCGTAGGCGTCGGTGACAAGGTGCTGCTGATCGCCCCCCAGGGCCAGATCACGCCAGCGGGGGTGATCCCGCGGCTGAAACAGTTCACGGTAGTGGGCATCTTCGAGGCCGGACACTTCGAGTTCGACTCCGGGCTTGCTCTGGTGCATATCGAGGACGCGCAGAAGCTGTACCGGATGGGTAATGCCGTGACCGGCGTGCGCCTGAAGCTTGCCGACATGTTCCAGGCACCGCGGGTCGCGCGCGAGATCGCCCGCACGATGACCAGCGACACGATGGTGGCCGACTGGTCGAGGCTGAATGCCGGCTGGTTCAGGGCGGTGGAGATCGAGAAACGGATGATGTTCATCATCCTGTCGCTGATCGTCGCGGTCGCCGCGTTCAACATCGTGTCTACGCTGGTGATGGTGGTGACCGAGAAGCGTGCGGATATCGCGATCCTGCGCACGCTCGGGTCGACGCCTTCGAGCATCATGGCGGTGTTCGTGATCCAGGGGGCTCTGATCGGCATCCTCGGCACGTTGCTCGGCGTGGGCGGCGGCGTGCTGCTGGCATCCAACGTCGACGTCGTGGTGCCGTTCATCGAGCGTACGTTCGGCGTCCAGTTCCTGGCCAAGGACGTCTATTTCATCAGCGAACTGCCGTCGGAAGTCCGGATGGGCGACGTGACCTTCGTCGCCTCGATATCGCTGGCGCTGTCTTTCCTCGCCACGCTCTACCCGAGCTGGCGGGCGTCCCGCATCAATCCCGCGCAGGCCCTTCGCTATGAGTGATGCGCGCCCGCTGGTGCTCGAATGCACGGACCTTTCGAAGATATACCGGGAGGGTGCCGCGCTTGGGGAGGTATCGGTGTTGCGCGGCGTCGACCTGCAGGTGCATGCCGGCGAGCGCATCGCGATCGTCGGCAGTTCCGGATCGGGCAAGAGCACGTTGCTGCACCTGCTCGGCGGGCTCGACGCGCCCACTGCGGGCCAGGTCAGCCTTTGCGGAGAGCGGGTCGACACGCTTGGACAGGGGGCTCTGGCGGCCCTTCGCAACCGCGCATTGGGTTTCCTGTACCAGTTCCACCATCTCCTGCCCGAGTTCTCCGCACTCGAGAACGTTGCAATGCCGCTGCTGATCCGCCGGATGCCGAGCGCGCATGCCCTGCAGCGAGCCACCGCAGGTCTGCAGGCGGTCGGGCTCGGGCATCGGCTCGCGCACCGGCCGGGCGAGCTCTCCGGCGGCGAGCGCCAGCGTGCCGCGCTCGCCCGGGCGCTGGTGACAGAGCCGGCGTGCGTGCTTGCCGATGAACCGACAGGCAACCTCGATCGCACCAACGCAGAAGCGATGTTCGAGCTCATGCTGGAACTCAATCGTGTGCGCGGTACCAGCCTGGTGATGGTGACGCACGATGAGCGGCTGGCCGCAAAGGCTGAGCGCGTGCTGCGTCTCGAGGACGGACGGCTGCAGTCGCACTGACGCGCTGCGCACAGTATCCGGCTGCCGGGCGCCCATCCCGGCGGAAACAACCTGCGGCAGCGTCACGGCTGATCTCGTTCCACCACGCGCAGGATGCCGAGGCGTACGAGATCGTCGTATACGGCAGGGTCTTCGAGCGAGCGCTTGAGCATGAACGCCGGCGCGCTCGCGCGCGACAGCCGCGGCAGCAGGAACGCGGCGATGATCACCAGCACACCGGGAAACCAGTGCAGCAGCAACGCGATGCCGACCCCTGCACCCATTGCCGCCAGTTGTACCAGTGGCAGCAGCATCTGTGCTGCGAGGTATCGATAGGCGCCCTTCGGATCGATGTCGACGCGGATGCCGCCCTGCGCCCAGGCCTCGCGATACGCTGCATGGTCCATGGCCACCTGCCCCGGATTGCCGTCTGCGAGCGTCTCGTCTCTGGTCATGGTGCGCAGGCCGCGTCAGTGAAGCACGGGTTCCGGATCGAGGCTGCGCCACAGGTACCAGGTCGCTGCGGTGCGCCAGGGATGCCAGAGCCCGGACAGCCGGTCGAGCTGGCGCGGTGCCGATGGCCGGCCGTTGCCGTAACCGCGTTCGATCGCCCGCCGCAGTCCGAGGTCGGCCAGCGGCAGCACATCCGGCCGTGCGAGATGGAAGATCAGGAACATCTGCACCGTCCATACGCCGATGCCGCGTATCGCGGTGAGTTCCTCGATGATCTCGGCGTCGGCCATGCCGGTCCAGCCGTCCACGCCCGCCGGGCGGGCCATGAAGTGGCCGGCGAGGTCGCGCAGGTACTCGACCTTGCGGCCGGACAGCCCGCAAGCGCGCAGCACTGACGGATCCGCGACGAGCACGACGGCTGGCGCCACCTCTGGGCAGGCCAGGGTCGCCTGGAAGCGCGCCCACACCGACTGCGCTGCCTTCACCGAAATCTGCTGTCCGACGATGGATCGTGCGAGCGTCTGGAACGCATCGCCGCGGCTGCCGATACGCATCGGAGGATGGCGGTCGATCAACGTGGCGAGCAGCGGATCACGCTCGCCCAGTTCGCTGCAGGCGGTACTCCACCAGCGTGGCCGCCGCCCGGTCGGGGCTGTCACCAGGCCCGCTCAGCTGGCCACGCGCCTGTTGCGGGCGCGCCGCTGCCAGGCGAGCACCACGTACAGGCGCCATGCGCCGCGGACTGCGAAGTAGCCGGCCACCGCCATGAACAGGCCCAGCAGCAGCAGCCCGAGCGCGAGTGGCTTGCCCATTCCCGAGAACCAGTCCCAGAGCGCGGGCAGCATGTCGAGCCATCCCTGGTTCTGCAGCGGCTCAGGATGCGGCACATCGGCTGCCGTACCGAGACCCATCGCCACGCTGCCGATGTTGTAGGCGGCGATGTAGATCGGCACGATCGTCAGCGGGTTCGTCCAGAAGGTGCCGAGCACCATCGATGGGAGGTTCACCCGGAAGATGATCGCCAACGCCGCGCCAGTCAGGATCTGCAGCGGGCCGGGTATCAGGCCGGTGAACAATCCGATCGCAACCCCCCCTGCTACCGAGCGACGGTGGAGGTGCCACAGATTATGGTGGGTGAGCAGCGAACCGAACTTCGCGAGGAAGCGGTTTTCAATGATGCTCGAGTGGCTCGGCAGGTATTTCTTGAAGAGTTTTCTTGGCACGACGAACGCCTGCCACGCATGAGTGCGCGCACTTTAACTCAACCACAAGGTCCGTACCAGCGACCTTGTCACGGGCCTTGAGCCCGGTTCCGGCCGCGCTCGGCTGGCTCGCCGGTACGCTCTGTCTGCAGCGCCTGCCGGAGCTGCCGTCGGCCGCCTGGATCGGCCTCTCTGCGGCGCTGTCGCTGGCCTGCCTGGCGCTTTGCCCCTGCCTGCGCGGCCGGGCGAGCGCAAGGGCATGGCTGGCACTGCCGGCAGCCGCACTGGCCGGTTTCGCGTGGTCCGGTGGCTGGGCATCGGACCGGCTGTCCGATGCACTGCCGCACGCCTGGGAGCGGCGCGACATCGAGGTGGTCGGCGTGATCGCGGAACTGGTCCAGCGTACCGAGCGGGGCAGCCGTTTTGCATTCGACGTCGAGCAGATCGTGACCGAAGGCGCCGTGGTGCCGGATCGCGTGCTGTTGTCCTGGTACGTTAACCGTCCCGGTCGTCGGACCTCGGCGTCCGCCGAAGAGGATCCGGTGGAAGCCGTCGCCAGTCGGATGCCGGCTGCGGGCGAGCGCTGGCGACTGGTCGTCAGGCTGCGCCGTCCGCATGCCAGCGTGAACCCGCATGGCTTCGATGCCGAGGCCTGGTTGCTCGAGCGCAACCTGCGCGCGACCGGGTACGTGCGGCGGGGCTTGCAGCGGCTTGAGCCGCTCGTGCAGCGGCCGGCCTACCTGATCGAACGTGCACGCGAGGCGATCCGTGATCGTTTCGAGCGGACGCTGCCGGGCGAGGCATATCTCGGCGTGCTGGTGGCGCTCGCGATCGGCGACCAGCAGGGTATCCCGGCCGCGCAATGGGAACTGTTCACCCGTACCGGCATCGGCCACCTGATGAGCATTTCGGGGCTCCATGTGACGATGATTGCCGCGCTCGCCTTCTGGCTGGTGGATGCCGGATGGCGGCGCAGCCGTCTGCTCGTGCGCCGCCTGCCGTCGCGCAAGGCGGCGGTCATCGCCGGGCTTGCGGCGGCCTGTGGCTATGCGCTGCTAGCCGGTTTTTCCGTTCCGACGCGGCGCACGGTGTTCATGCTGGCCGTGATCGCAGCAGCACTGTGGCGGGCGCGTCGGGCCGCCGCCGCCAATGTGCTCGCAGGTGCGCTGCTGCTGGTGATCGTGCTCGATCCCTGGGCGGTGCTGGCGACCGGGTTCTGGCTCTCGTTCGGCGCAGTCGCGGTGCTGATGACGGTCTCGGCCGGCCGTATCGGCCGCCCGCCGGCATCGCAGGGCTGCCGGCCGTGTCGTTCCGTCGTCGAGTGGGGAGGTGTCCAGTGGGCGATCACGATCGGCATGGTCCCTGCGACCCTGGCGCTGTTCTCCCAGGTCTCGCTGGTGTCGCCGATCGCCAATGCGATCGCGATCCCGCTGATCGGGTCGGTGGTGGTGCCGATCGCGGTCGTTGCGGCACTGCTGCCAGTGCCCGGACTGCTCCAGGCAGCGCATCTGCTGACCGAGGTCACGATGATCCCGATCGCCTGGCTTGCCGACCTGCCCTGGGCGGTCTGGGCCCAGCCGGCACCACCTGCCTGGGCCAGCCTGCTCGCGCTGGCGGGCATCTGCTGGTGGCGGATGCCCGCGGGCTGGCCCGCGCGCTGGCTCGGGCTGGCCACGCTGCTGCCGGTGCTGCTCGCGCGGCCGTCCGAGGTGCAGAATGGCACCGCCGAGGCGACGCTGCTGGACGTGGGCCATGGACTTTCGCTGGTGGTACGCACGGCCCGTCATGTGCTGGTGTACGACACCGGTCCGGCGTGGAGCAGCGAGGCAGACGCCGGTTCACGCATCGTGTTGCCCTACCTCAGGGGCGAGGGCCTGCGCCGGCTCGACGCGCTGGTGGTCTCCCATGACGACATCGACCACTCCGGCGGTGCGCGATCGCTGCTGCGCGCGCTGCCTGTCGCGGATTTCCTGTCGTCGCTGCCGGCGGCACATCCCGCGCGCGCAGCCGCCCGCGTCCATCGCGCCTGCGAAGCGGGGCAGGGCTGGACCTGGGATGGCGTGCACTTCCGTATGCTGCATCCGGCGGCGGGCAGCCATGCCATGGCGCTGCCGGACAACGATCGCAGCTGCGTGCTTCAGATAGAGGCCGGCGCCGAACGCCTGCTGCTCACCGGCGATATCAGTGCCGCGAGCGAGGCGCGCCTGCTCCGGTCGGCGCAGGGGCGGGGTGATGATGCGCTGCGTGCCGACGTGCTGGTCGTACCGCACCACGGCTCGCGTACGTCTTCGACACCCGTGTTCATCGATGCGGTCGCGCCGCGGCTCGCGTTGATGGCGATTGGCTATCGCAACCGGTTCGGCCATCCGCGGCCGGAAGTCGTCGAGCGATACGTGGATCGCGACGCGCGCGTGATCCGCACCGACCAGTCCGGGGCGGTTCGCCTGACGCTCGGTGCTGGCGATCTGCGCCTGCGGCAGGAGCGCGCCCATTCCCGACGCTACTGGCGGTCGCCGCCTCCGGAAGGACCGCTGCCTGCGCCGCCGCCGGCGGCCAGTGGACAGTAGACTTGCAATCCAGACGATCGATGAGGAGAACATCCGATGACTCATGTGCCCGTGATTCCGCCCGGTTCCGCACCCCCGCTGGCGCCCTATTCGCCGGGCGTGTGCGTCGATAACGCGCGCCGTGTCGTGCATGTGTCCGGCATGCTCGCGCTGGACGCCGACGGCGCCGTCGTCGGCGTCGGGGACGTGCGTGCACAGACGCGCTGCGTGCTCGAGGCGATTCGCTCGGTAGTCGAGGCGGCGGGTGGCAGCCTCGCGGACATCGCGATGAACCAGATATTCCTGAAAGACCTGGCCGACTACGCAGCCTTCAATGAAGTCTACCGGGAGTACTTCCCGGTCAATCCGCCTGCACGCTACTGCATTCGCGCCGACCTGGTGAAGCCCGCGTTCCTGGTCGAGGTGGCGGCCACCGCCTATCTGTCCGAATGAAGCCCGCCGATCATGTGAACAGGTGGGGGCGGTACGCCAGGCTGGCTGCGATGCTGCTGGTCCTGCTGCCGGTGCCGTCGCTCGCGCAGTCGTGGCCGGCCAGGCCGGTGAGGCTCGTCGTACCGTTTCCGCCGGGCGGCGCAACCGACCTGCTGGCGCGGCAGCTGGCTCAGCGGCTGGGGGACGGCTGGGGACAGACGCTGGTGGTCGAGAACCGCGGCGGCGCCTCGGGCGCGATCGCGACCGAGCATGTGGCAAGGCAGCCCGGCGACGGCTACACGCTGCTGTTCGCCACCGCGTCCACCCATGCGATCAATCCTGCGGTCAGCAGGGTCTCTTTCCATCCGCTGAAGGATTTCACGCCGGTGGTGAATGTCGCCGCCGCTCCCCTCGGTCTGGTCGTGCATCCGTCGCTGCCCGTGCGTTCGGTGAAGGAGTTGATCGCGCTCCTCCGCGCCCGGCCCGGGCAGCTCGACATGGCCTCGTTCGGCACCGGTACCGGCTCCCACCTCGCCGGGGAGCTGTTCAAGGTGATGGCGAAGGTGGACATGGTGCACGTGCCCTACAAGGGCGGCGCCGCCGCGATGACCGACCTGCTCGGCGGGCATGTGGCGTTGCTGTTCGATACGCTGTCCAACACGTTGGCGCATGCGCAATCGGGCAAGCTCCGGCTGCTTGCATCCACCGGACCGTCGCGGGTCGCTGCGATGCCAGCCCTGCCGACGATCGCCGAGACGCTGCCCGGGTATGGCGCGATGACCTGGTTCGGCATCCTCGGCCCCGCGGCCCTGCCACGGGCGGTGGTGATGCGGATCAATGGCGACGTGGCCAAGGTGCTGCAGGTGAACGAGGTGCGGGCATCGCTCGCCGCGCAGGGGTTCGAACCGGCAGCTGGCACCCCGGAGGCGTTCGCGGCACAGATCCAGGCTGACCTGGCCAAATGGGCCCGCCTGGTGACCGACGCGAAGATCCGGGTGGAATGAGTTGGGCGGCGGGTAACCGGGCCGCGGCCCGGTTACCCCGCGCCGCGCTGCTGGAGGGGGCGCGGTTCAGAAGCCGAGCGTGATTCCTGGCCTGGCCGCGGACAGCATCCGCCGGAAATCTGCCTGGATGCGTTCCAGTGCGGCCGCGTTGTCTGCCTCGAAGCGCAGCACCACGACCGGCGTGGTATTGGATGCGCGCGCAAGGCCGAAGCCGTCCGCATACTCGACCCTCAGCCCGTCGATCGTGATGACGTCAAGCGCGCCTTCGAAAGTCGCAGAGCCCTGCAGCCCTGCGATCAGCGTATGGTTCTCGCCCTCGGCAAGCTGAATGTTCAACTCCGGCGTACTGACCGCATCCGGCAGGCCGTCGAGCGCCGCCGACGGGTTGTCCGTGCGCGACAGGATCTCCAGCAGCCGGGCACCCGCGTACAGCCCGTCATCGAAACCGTACCAGCGCTCCTTGAAGAACACATGGCCGCTCATTTCGCCCGCCAGCAGGGCGCCGGTTTCCTTCATCCGTGCCTTGATGAACGAGTGGCCGGTCTTCGACATCACCGGAACGCCCTTGCGGGCGGTGATCCAGGGCGCGAGGTTGCGTGTCGACTTCACGTCGTAGATGATCTGCGCACCGGGATTCCGCAACAGTACGTCTTCCGCGAACATCATCAGCTGGCGATCGGGGTAGATGATGTTTCCGTCCCGGGTGACGACGCCGAGGCGGTCGCCGTCGCCGTCGAAGGCCAGTCCCAGTTCGGCATCGCCCCGCTTCAGCGCGGCGATCAGGTCCTGCAGGTTCTTCGGTTGCGACGGGTCGGGATGGTGGTTGGGAAAGGTGCCGTCCACCTCGCAGAACAGTTCTTCGACGGTGCAGCCGAGGCGCCGGTACAGCTCCGGCGCAAAGGCGCCGGCGACGCCATTGCCGCAGTCGACCACGATCTTCATCGGCCGCGCAAGCTTCACGTCGGACAGGATGCGCGCGAGGTAGGCCTCGCCGACCTCGGCCGTACGGTAGCCACCGGCACCGCTCGCCATGTCCCCGGCCACGATGCGCGCGCGCAGCTTCTGGATGTCTTCGCCTGCCAGCGTGGTGCCGGCCAGCAGCATCTTCAGGCCGTTGTAGTCGGGCGGATTGTGGCTGCCGGTGACCATCACTCCGGAGCCGCCGGCCTGTTCCCATGCGGCGTAGTAGACCATCGGTGTCGCGACCCGTCCGACGTCGATCACATCCACACCCGCCGCGCGCAGGCCGCGGGCGAGCGCATCGCTGAGCGCGGGGCCCGAAAGCCGGCCATCACGGCCGATCGCAACCGTGCGTGCGTTGCGTGCAAGCGCCTCGGAGCCGATCGCGCGGCCGACCTGCTCGACCGTCGCCACGGTGAGGGTATGGTCGACGATGCCGCGGATGTCGTAGGCCTTGAAGATCTCGGCGGCGGGGGCCGGCGCGGGGCTGGCGTTGGAAGCAGGGGGCATGCTGTGGCGTCCTTGGGAGCGGGCGGGGCCCGAAGCGGCCCGACTGACGGCGGGATTAGAACCGCCGGTCCGGCGGGGTGTCAAACAACAGGCGCATCCGATACGCGCGCATCCCCGGGCATCGCCGGGGCATCGAGGAAATGCGCGACGCGACTCGCCAGCCAGCGGGTATGGCCAGGCGGGTGCCCGCCGACGAAGCCGACATGTCCGCCGGAGGCCGGATATTCGAGGGTGATGCTCGGCGACACTGCATCCTGTCGCGGCAACGCCGACGGCGGAAGGAACGGATCGTCGAGCGCGTTGATCATCAGCGAACGCACTGCGACCGCTCCGAGCACGGGCTTGCAACTGGCGCGTGTCCAGTAGTCATCGACATTGCGATAGCCGTGGAGGGGGGCGGTGAACAGGTCGTCGAATGCGCGCATGGTGCGTGCCCGTGCCAGCGCGCCTGCATCGAACAGCCCGGGGAAGCGCCGGTGCTTCTCCAGCGCCTTGTCCTTGAGCGTCTGAAGGAAGCTCAGCGCATACAGGCGCGAGAAGCCGCGCTCGAGTGCGGCACCTGCCGCGGCCAGGTCGACCGGCGCGCAGACGCTGACCGCCGAGTCGATGACGCCGGCCGCGCCGGCGCCTTGTTCCCCGAGCCATTTCATCAGCACGTTGCCACCGAGCGAGATCCCCGCGGCATGGACAGGTGCGCTGCCGGCGCGTGCCGCGAAACGCCGCAGGATCCAGTCCACTTCCGGCGTATCCCCCGAGTGATAGGCGCGGGCCAGCCGGTTCGCTTCCCCGCCGCAGCCGCGGAAATGCGGTACCGCGCCGTTCCAGCCCAGGTGGCCGGCCAACTGCATCAGGGTGCGCGCGTAGTGGCTGCGTGAACTGCCTTCCAGTCCGTGGAACAGCACCAGCCACGGCGCCTGCCCTGCGGCCTCGGGTGCCGGGATGAAGTCGACTTCGATGAAGTCGCCGTCCGGCGTGTCCCAGCGCTCGCGTCGGTAGACGACCCGCGGCTGCGGGCACAACTTCGACGCATAGATCGTCTGGGCGTGCGCGCCGGCCAGCCAGCGCGGCGGGGTGAACTCCGGTGCTCTGCTCAATGCAGGATCGGCGGCAGGCCGGCCTCGGCCGGTTCGGTCGCCTGGGGATGCTCGGGCACCGCGGATGCATGGTGCAGGTGCAGCCGCCAGCCGCGCTGGGTGCGCAGGTAGATGTTGGTCGCGATCATGGAGACCCGGCTGCGTGCTTCGTGCGGAGCCGACAGGGTCTCGTGCAGGGTATGGATGGCCGTCTGCAGCGTCGATGTGACCAGCGGTTGGGTCATGCGCAGCCGCAGGCGCGGGCCGCCAGCGAAGATGCTGCGCCAGGATTCCCGTACCGCTTCGATGCCGGTCAGGCGCGGGCCGCCCGGATGCACGCAGACGATGTCGTCTTCTTCCGCCCAGACGGCCATCATCGCGGAGAGATCCGCGGCCTCGAACGCGCGGTAGAAGGCGATTTCACAGTCGCGGGAGTTGCCGTAGATCAGCGTGCTCATGGCCGGATCGGGGTGAGGGAAGATGCGCGCATGCGCCCGATCGTATCCAGTACCCGCTCCGGCGTCAGTTGCCGCATGCAGTGGAAATGGCCCAACGGACACTCGCGCGCGAAACAGGGGCTGCACGGCAGGCCGAGGCTGACGACCTCGGCGCGCGGCGACAGCGGCGGGGTGAAGCCCGGGCTGCTCGATCCGTAAAGCGCGACCGTCGGGAGGTCCAGCGCCGCTGAGACATGCATCAGGCCGGAATCGTTGCTGACCACCAGTGCGGCAAGCGACATCAGGTCGATCGCCTCGGCGAGCGAGGTCCTGCCTGCGAGGTCCGTCGGCAAATCCTGCGATCGGGCGCTGCACATGGAACGGATCTCGGCCGTGATCGACTGGTCCTTCGACGAGCCGAACAGCCAGACCTGGAAGCCGTCAGCGACCAGGCGGTCGGCAAGGCTGGCGAACTGGCTCGGTGGCCAGCGCTTTGCAGGCCCGTACTCGGCACCCGGACACAACGCGGCGACCGGCCGCGCGGTGTGCAGGCCGAGCCGTGCCAGTACTGCCGTACGCGACGCGTCATCGATGTCGAGGACTGGCGGCGGGACTGGCGGCAGTGCCGTACCGGCTCCGAGCGCCAGCGCGGCGAAACGCTCCGCCATCGTGGGCAACCGGACCTCGTCCAGCAGTCGAGCGTCGGTCAGCAGCCAGTGGCGCCACTCGCCGACGTATCCGATCCGCTCGGGGATGTCGGCGAACCAGGGCACCAGCGCCGACTTGAAGGAGTTCGGCAATACCCACGCCTTCGCGTAACCGCGCGCGCGGACGGTGCGTGCGACCGCGCGCCGTGCGCCCAGGCCGAGCTGACCGTGCCGGAACGGCGCTTCGATCACGTCGCGCACGCCGGGCAGGCGAGCGGCGAGTCCGGCGGTCCAGGGTGGGGCCAGCACGTCGATCGACAGATCCGGCTCTGCGCAGCGGATCAGTTGCAGCATCGGCTGCGCGAGGATCGTGTCTCCGACCCAGGCGGGAGCCACCACCAGTGCGCTTCGGGTCATGATGGCCGCCGCGCGCGAGCGGCTGCGCTCAATGCCCGTGCGAGACCGGCCCGCCCTTCAGCCGGTAGCGTGTGCCGCAGTAGGGGCAAAGTTCGTCTCCGCTGACCGCGATCGGCAGGAACACGCGCGGGTGCGCGTTCCACAGCAGCATGGATGGCATCGGGCAATGCAGCGGCAGGTCGGCCGCCGTCACCTCGATCAGCCGTTCGCGATTGGCCGAGCCGGTCTCGGCGGCGGGAGCTGGACGGGTCGACATCGCGCTGTTCAGACCGGGGTCAGCCACTCGAGGCGGCGCGGGACCCGCCCGTGCACGCAGTCGAAGTACAGAGACTGGATCTTCTGGGTGATCGGGCCGCGGGAACCGCTGCCGATGCGCCGATTGTCGAGTTCGCGGATCGGCGTCACCTCGGCGGCGGTGCCGGTGAAGAACGCTTCGTCGGCGATGTAGACATCGTCGCGGGTGAGGCGCTTGGAAATCACCGGGATGCCGAGTTCCCCGGCGAGCTGGATCACTGCATCGCGGGTGATGCCGATGAGGGCCGACGTCAGCTCGGGTTCGTACAGCTTGCCGTTCTTCACGATGAACACGTTCTCGCCCGAGCCTTCAGCGACGAAGCCATCCACGTCGAGCAGCATCGCTTCGTCGTAGCCGTCTGCCGTCGCCTCGAGGTTGGCGAGGATGGAGTTCGCGTAGGTCGCGGCGAACTTCGCTCGCGCCATCGTCACGTTCACATGGTGCCGCGCGAAAGACGAGGTCTTGACGCGAATACCTTTTTCGAGGCCCTCGGGCCCGAGGTAGGCACCCCACGGCCAGGCGGCGATCGCGACATGCACGCTGGCACCCTTCGGCGACACGCCCATCTTCTCGGAGCCGTAGAAGGCGATCGGACGCACGTAGCACGACTCGAGCTTGTTCTCGCGCACGACCTCGCGGCACGCCTCGGCGAGCTGCTCCCGACTGTAGGGGAGCAGCATCTGGTAGATGTGGGCCGAGTTGGCCAGCCGCTCCATGTGCTCGTGCAGCCGGAAGATCGCCGTACCCTTGTCCGTCTTGTAGGCGCGGATGCCTTCGAAGACGGCGAGCCCGTAGTGCAGGGAGTGGGTAAGGACATGGATGTTCGCCTCGCGCCAGGGCACCAGCTTTCCATCGAACCAGATCACTCCATCGCGGTCGGACATCGACATGGCCATTCCTTCGGATTCTTTTGGATATTCGGGTAACTGCTTCGGGCAACCGCTCGAATGCACCCGGCCCTGCGCGTGCCGCCGGACCGGACTCCGGATTGTAGCGGAACTGCCGGTCCCGAAGAACCGTCGGCAGCCGGCGCGGGCCGGCACGCCTTGACCCCCGTTCGGGTTGATGCAACCATCGTCATGGATGCAGCATCAGGGGAGATGTGTTGAAGGGACTCGGAGACCTGCTTCAGCGCGCCGGCGACGCGGTCATTTCCGAGACCGACAGCGAAGAACTGAAGCTCCAGAAGACGCTGGCAATTCTCGCCTGCGGTCTGATGATCTTTGCAGCCGGCCTGTGGATGGTCATCTACACGGCGCTGGGCATCCGCTTCGAGATCCTGGTGCCGCTCTCCTTCCAGCTGATTTCTGCCGGCACGCTGGTGCATTACCTGAAGACCGGCGACTTCGTCGCGTTCCGTTTCTCGCAGGCCAGCCTTTACCTGTTCGTGCCCTTCATGATGCAGTGGGGCATGGGCAACTTCGTCACCGCATCCGCCGTGATGCTGTGGGCACTCCTGGCGCCGATCGGGATGATGGTTCTCCATGGGCCGCGCGAGTCGATACCCTGGTTCATCGCCTACCTCGTGCTGACCGCGGTATCCGGCTTTTTCGACTACTTCATCTCCTACGGCACAGAGTATGCCCTGCCGATGCACACGATCGCGGTGTTCTTCGTGCTCAACTTCGCTGCGATCTCGACCATCGTGTATCTCCTGATCAGCTACTTCGTGCGCGAGCGCCAGCGACTGTCGACCGAATTGAGGCGTTCGCACGACCAGTTGACCGACGCGCAGGAGAAGTCGGAACGCCTGCTGCTCAACGTGCTGCCTGCCCGGGTGGCCGAGCGGCTCAAGCGGCAGGATACGGTGGCCGACGGGTACGCCGACGTCACCGTGATGTTCGCGGACATCGTCAACTTCACCGGGCTGTCGGAGGAACTCGCGCCCGGGGACGTGATCTTCATGCTGAACGAACTGTTCACCGGATTCGACGAGATCGCCGCGCGCAACGGGATCGAGAAGATCAAGACGATCGGCGACGCCTACATGGCCGCGGGCGGGCTCAACGCCGCGACGCCTGACTACACCGCGGCGTTGGGCGAGGCTGCGCTGCAGATGCAGCGATTCATGCTCGACCGTCACTCCCCGAACGGTTCGCCGCTCGGACTGCACATCGGCATCGCGACCGGGCCGGTCGGGGCGGGCGTGATCGGGCGCACCAAGTTCGCGTACGATCTGTGGGGCAATACCGTCAATGTCGCCGCGCGCCTGGCCTCCAGTGCGGAGCTCGGGCAGGTCGCGGTGGACGAGGTGACCTACAAGCGCCTGCGTGGACGCTATCGCTTCGAGGGGCCGATGTTCACGACGGCCAAGGGCAAGGGGCAGATCACCTCCTATTTCCTTGCCGGCCGGCTGTCCGTGCCCGAGCGGGTACAGGCTTGAGTCGGCCGCGGGATACCGAACGTATCCGCCATGCGGTGCGTGCATGCGTGCTGGGCCATGTGCTGGTGGCTGCCACCGACCGCGGCGTGTGCACGGTCGAGCTCGGCGACAGCACGGGGATGCTCGCTTTGTCGCTGCAGCGCCAGTTTCCCGAGGCCATCCTTGCCGGGACGGACGCGATCCTCGCGACGTGGGTCGACAGGGTAGTGGATGCGATCGCGCGGCCGCGTACCTCGGTCGACCTGCCGCTGGACATCCGCGGCACGGTATTCCAGCAGTCGGTATGGGCTGCACTGCGCGCGATACCGCCGGGGGCGACCGTGAGCTACCGTCAGGTTGCTGCGCGCATCGGTCGTCCCGGTGCGGCGCGGGCCGTTGCCCGGGCCTGCGCCAGCAACCGGCTCGCGCTGCTCGTGCCGTGCCACCGGGTGGTACGCGCGGACGGCGGCGCGGGCGGTTATCGCTGGGGCATAGAACGCAAGCAGCGCCTGCTCGACGGCGAGCGCGGCTGAGCAGCGGCGATCCCCGGCCTCAGCGCGCGCCGATCGCTGCCTGCCAGAGCGCGTCGACGGCGGCGGCGTGGCTATCGAGCGCGTCGACCGGTGCCCGGGCCGGGTCGCGCCCCGCGAGTTGCATCGCATGCTGGGTGCGCCTGAGCGTCCGGTAGGCCACCTGGGCGGCCTGCGCCAGCGTCGGGTCGACCAGGCCGCGGGAAGCAGCCACCTGGAGCAGTGCTATGTTGCCGATGTTGCCGGTGAGTTCGGGTACCTGTGCGGCGTGCGCCAGCACCAGGAACTGGACGATGAACTCCAGGTCGACCAGCCCGCCGACCCCTTGCTTGATGTCGAAAGTGCCGGCGGGGTGGTCGCTGTGCTTCGACTCGCGCATGCGGCGCCGCATGTCCACGATGTCGCCGCGCAGGCGCTCGATGTCGCGCGGCTGGCACAGGATATCGATGCGCAGCCGCTCGAAGCGCGCACCGAGCGCCGGATCGCCCGCCACGAAACGCGCGCGCGTCAGGGCCTGGTGTTCCCACACCCAAGCCTTTTCGCGCTGGTACTGCTCGAATGCGGTCATCGATGGCGCCAGCAGGCCGGACTCGCCGTCCGGCCGCAGGCGCAGGTCGGTCGCGTAGAGCACGCCCGCCGATGTCATCGAGGTGAGCCACGAGTTCAGGCGCAGCGCCAGGCGTGCATAACGTTCCGGTGGTACCGGCTCCGGGAGCGCGCGTGCAGGCCCTCGGGCAGCGTCGTCGACTACCGGTGCGTCGTCGAAAATGAACGCGATGTCGAGGTCGCTGCCGTAACCCATCTCCTTCCCGCCCAGCTTGCCGTATCCGATGATCCCGAAGCGTGCCGCCGGAACCGGTGACTGGCCGGCGTTCAGGTGCTTCCAGCAGCGTTCGAGCGCTTCGGCGAGCACCACCTCGGCCAGTTCGCTCAGCCGGTCCGACACGCGTTCGAGCGGCAGGTCGCCGGCAAGGTCCTGGGCGACGATGCGGAACACCTGCGCGTGGCGAAAGTGGCGCAGGGTGTCCAGAAGCCGCTCGACGTTGTCCGCGTGCGAATCGAGGTGGTCGCGCAGTTCCGCGATCAACCTGGGCCAGGATGGCGGCGCGTGCAGCGTGCGCGCATCGATCAGTTCATCGAGCAGGATCGGATGCAGCGCCAGATAGTCGCTGGCCCACGGGCTGGCCGAGGCCAGCTCGCCGAGCCGCTGCAGCACCGGGGGGTACTCGAGCAGCAGTGCGAGGTAGGACTCCCTGCGTCCGATGCTCACGATGATGTCGAGAAGGTGCGCGATCGCCGCGTCCGGGTCCTGCAGCGCGGCTGCGACTTCGAGGGCGCGCGGGATGAGCTGCGACAAGCGGCTCTGGCCGCTCGCGGCCATGCGCTTCACGCGTGCACTGCCGCGCAGCTCGAGCAGGCGTCCGGCCAGCCGCTCCGGCGCGCGGTAGCCCATGCCGGCCAGGGTGGCCGCCGCCTCAGAGGGTTCCAGGTCGTCCTGCCATAGCGAGGAGAGCGGATGGTCCGCTTGCGCGCCGGGGGAGAATGCGCAGGCCTGCTCGAACACCGCGCCGACCGATTCCCGCAGTGCGTCGAGCGATGTCGCGAACGACGGCCAGTCGGCATGTCCCATCGACAGCGCGATGCGGTGGCGGTCTTCGTCCGACTCGGGCAGGGCATGCGTCTGTGCATCGTCGAGGTACTGCAGACGGTGCTCCAGCCTGCGCAGCAGGTCGTAGCCCTGCTTCAGGCGCTCGACGACCGGGGCCTCCAGGATCGACCGCATCTTCAGCGCATCGAGTACATCGAGCGTCGGTCGTGCACGCAGCGCCAGGTCACTGCCGCCGCGGATCAGCTGGAAGACCTGGGCCACGAACTCGATCTGCCGTATGCCGCCGGCGCCCAGCTTGATGTTGCCCAGCATGTCGCGGCGCCGCACCTCGCGCCGGATCTGTCCGGACAGTTCGCGCATCGAAGCGATCGCACTGAAGTCGAGGTGGCGCCGGAACACGAACGGCTGTACGGTCCCGGTCAGCCCGGCCTCGAAGCCCGGTGAGCCTGCGTCAGTGTCCGGCAGCGGCGTGCGCGCGACGACGCGCCCCTTGATCCATGCATAGCGCTCCCATTCGCGGCCCTGCGCGATGAAGTACTCCTCGAGCATCGCGAGGCTGCAGGCAAGCGGTCCGCTGTCGCCGTATGGGCGCAGGCGCATGTCGACCCTGAACACGAAGCCATCGCCGGTGGGTTCGTTGAGCAACGCGATGATACGTCGGCCGCAGCGGACGAAATACTCGTGGTTGCTGATCGAGCGCGTGCCCCCGCGGGTTTCGCCTTCCTCGGGATAGACGAAGACGAGGTCGATGTCGGAGGAGACATTCAGTTCGCCGCCACCGAGCTTGCCCATCCCGATAACCAGCAGTGGTTGCTGGCGGCCCGATTCCTCGCCGATCGGGTTGCCGTACACCTGTCGGAGCTCGTCGGTGGCACTGGCGCAGGCCGCCGAGAGCGTCTCCTCTGCCAGCGCAGTCATCGTCGCCATCACTTCGTGCAGGGTGGCGAGGCCGACGAGGTCGCGGCCGATCAGCGCCAGCAGGCAATCGCGGCGCAGCGTCCGCAAGCGCACCGGCAGCGGCGCGCTGGTGCAGTCGCCGTGTGCGACCGGATGCAGCGCGGTGCGCATCCGGTCGCGGCCGAACGGTGCCGAGGCGAGTGCGTTGAACGATTCGCGGTCGGTGAGGCCTGTCGAGGCCAGGCGCGCCACGTAGCGGCTGTGCGCGAGCGCAGCCTCGTACGGGTCGGCGGACGACGGGATCGGTGGCATCACCATGCCTCCTGGCGCCTGCCGTCGTGTGGTCGTGCCGCGCATGTCCGCCGCCATGTCAGCGGCGCCACCCCCAGCCGCAGGTTGACGATGGCAGTACACTCGACGTTCTTTGTCCGGAGCACGCGTGGGCCCAATCATTTCCGTTCCGGTGGCTCTGATGTCCATCACCGGTGTGGCAGTCTAGCGCAACGCCCTTGAACGATCCCGCTCCCCGCCCTGCATCGCCGCTCCAGCGCCTCGCGCAGCTGCGCTCGCTGCGCGTTCTTGGGCGGCTATCGCTGGGCACCTATCGGCTGCTGATGGTGCTGGTCCTGCTGGCCGGCTTCGGCACCGCAGTGGTCGTGCTGTCCCTGCGCTTCTACGTGCTGCCCACCATCGATCAGCATCGCGATCGTATCGCCGGCCTGATCAGCGAGGCGAGCGGCCAGAAGGTGACGATCGGCAGCATCGCCGCGAACTGGAATGGCCTCCGCCCGCACCTGTCCATGCGCGAGGTGGTGGTGCACGATGCGGTCGGCCGGCCGGCGCTCGAACTGCAGCGCGTGGAGGCGACCCTGTCCTGGCGATCCATGCTGGTCGGCGGCGCGCGCATGCACAGACTCGAGGTCGTCGGGCCGAGCCTGACCATCCGCCGCGATGCAGCGGGCAGGCTGTCGGTCGCAGGCCTGCCTGTTTCGGGCGCTGGCGATGAGGGCGGATTCGGGCGCTGGGTCCTGGCGCAGCGCGGCGTCGTCATCCGCGACGCGGCGGTCGTCTGGATCGATGAAGCGCGCGGCGCACCGGAGCTCTGGCTGAAGAAGGTGAACCTCCGGCTCGAATCGAGCGGACGCCAGCACCGGCTTGGCGTGACCGCAGTGCCGCCGGACGGCCTGGCGGCACCGCTCGACCTGCGTGCGGAATGGCGCGGCAGCGACCTTTCGCGCTTCGCTGATTGGGAGGGGCGAGTGTTCGTCGAACTGCGTGACACCAGCCTGTCCGGCTGGGAGGCGTGGATCGACCTGCCCGGCGGTGTGCAGCGCGGCACGGGCGCGGTACGACTCTGGGCCGAGAGGCGGGGGGGGCGCCTGACTTCCCTGATCAGCGACGTCGAGCTGACATCGGTCCGCGCCACGCTGGCACCGGATCTCGAGGCGCTTGCCTTCGAAACGATGAGTGGCCGGCTGTCCTGGCGCCATCTGCCGGACGGCTTCGAGGTTACCGCGAACCAGCTTGCGCTGTCCCAGGCCGGGCGCCCGACGACAGCGCCGACCGTTGCCCGCCTGCGCTGGCGCGAGCCCGTCACGGCGCCGTCGGGCGGCATGCCGCCGGCGATGATCGGTGGACACGCCGAGCGCACCGAACTCACCGCAAGCGCGCTCGAGATCGCGCCATGGGTTGCACTTGCGGGCCAGTTGCCGCTCGATACGAAGGCGCGTGAATGGCTGGCTGCCTTGTCGCCACGGGGCCGCCTGTCGGACGTCTCGATCGCATGGGAGGGCTCGATCCAGACCCCGACGGCCTGGCAACTGCGGGCGCGCTTCGACGCGCTCTCGGTCGAGCCCTGGGGCACCTGGCCGGGCATCGACGGGGTCTCTGGATCGATCGATGGCAGCGAGCGGGCTGGCGTGCTGCGCATCGACTCGCGCGACCTGCGCCTTGCGCTGCCGACGCTGTTTCCGCGCCCGATGGCATTCGATGCGTTCACAGGGCAGGCCAACTGGAGCGGGCAGGGGCCGCGGCTGGCCATTCAGCTCGGTGCCGTTTCGTTCACGAATGCGGATCTCGCCGGCACGCTGTCCGGCGAGATCCGGCCGTGGGCGTCGAAGCGTGGCGAGGTCGACCTGACCGGTGCCCTGAGCCGGGTGCAGGCGACGGCGGTGGCCCGCTACATGCCTCTGGTGGTGGGCGAAGATACGCGCAGGTGGCTGGGACGCTCGCTGCTCTCCGGACGCTCGACAGACGTCCGCCTGCGCCTGAAGGGCGATCTCGAGCACTTCCCGTTCAGCGAGCCCGGGCACGACCGCGGACAGTTCCTGGTCACGGTGAAGGCGCAGGGCGTCGATCTCGACTACTCGGCAGGATGGCCGAAGATCACTGGAATCGATGGCGACCTCGTGTTCCGGGCCAACCGCATGGAAATCCTTCCCCGCAACGCCACGATCGCCGGCGTGAAGCTGCAGCGGGTGCGCGCGTTCGTGCCCGACATCCTTCACCACGATGAAGTGCTCGAGATCGTCGGCGAGGCGGAGTCTGCGACGTCCGATTTCCTGCGTTTCATCGCGCAGAGCCCGGTCGACGGGATGCTCGACGGTGCCACCCGCTCGATGGACGCGCAGGGACGCGGTCGGCTCTCCCTGAAACTCGTGCTGCCCCTGCGGCACCTCGTGGACAGTACGGTGACGGGCAGTTTCCAGTTCGCCGGTAACCGTCTGGTGCTCGACCGCGACCTGCCGGTGCTCGATTCGGTCAACGGCCGGCTCGAGTTCACCGAGTCGGCGCTCCGGGTCAATGGCGCGGCAGCGCAAATGCTGGGCGGGCCCACCGTGATCAACGTCGCATCGCAGCGCGACGGATCGGTCCGCGTCGGGGTCAGCGGCAGAGCGACTGCGGAACAGCTGCGTCGCGAGCTGCCGGCCCCGTTCGGGCAGTCCTTGCGCGGAGCGACCGACTGGCGGGCAACCGTCAACTACCGGCGCAAGGTCGGCGACCTGGTGGTCGAGTCCTCGCTGGCGGGCATGGCGATCGAACTGCCACCTCCGTTTGGCAAGGTCGCCGCGGAGACTCTGCCGCTGCGGGTCGAGCAGGTCAGTGGCACGGATCGGGACCGGATCGCCATCAGCCTGGGAAGCGCGCTGTCGGCGCAAGTGCTGCGCCGGATCGACGCCGGACAGGCCACGGTCGAAAGGGCCTCGGTGGTGCTCGGCGGCGCTCCGGCGCCGGTGCCGGAGCGCCGCGGCGTATCGGTCGGCGGCGCGCTCAGGCAGGTGAGTGTGGATGCCTGGCGGCCGCTCATCGCCGCCCTGGCCTCTCCCGGGGGCGGGCAGGGCGGCCCTGAACTGGCCGAACTGGACCTGCGCATCGGTCAGGTCGAGGCGATCGGTCGCCGCTTCAACGACGTGGTGGTCAAGACGACGGCGCAGCCAGGCGGATGGGCCGGCAGCATCGCGTCGAAGGAAGTGTCCGGCGAACTGGTGTGGAGATCGCAGGGGCGGGGGCGGCTGGTCGCCCGGCTGCGGCAGATCAATCTGCCGCCCGCCCGGGCGACCCAGGCCGTGCTGCAGCAGGCGAAGTTCGACGATGCCGAACTGCCTGCCCTCGACATTGCGGTCGACAGTTTCCTGTTCGCCGACATGGCGCTCGGCCGGCTCGAACTGCTGGCGCAGCCCGAGGGCCGCGACTGGCGAATCGATCGCCTGCGCATCCTCAATCCGGATGCGACGTTCCAGATGGAAGGGCTCTGGCAGAGCTGGATGGCACAGCCGCGCACCCAGGTCAATGTGCGGCTGGACATCGTCGACAGCGGCAGGCTGCTTGCGCGCCTCGGCTACCCCGAGGGCGTGCGCGGTGGAGCAGGCAGGATCGAAGGTGCGCTGTCGTGGGCGGGCAGTCCGCAGGAGCTCGATGTGGCCACGCTCGGCGGCACGCTGCTGGCGGAGGTGTCGAAGGGCCAGTTCCTCACGCTGGAACCCGGCGTCGGCCGGCTGCTCGGCGTGTTCAACCTGCAGAGCCTGCCGCGTCGCATCGCACTGGATTTCCGCGATGTGTTCAGTGAGGGCTTCGCCTTTGACGAGATCGTCGGCACGATGCGGATCAGCCGGGGTACGGGCAGGCTCGATGGCTTCCGCATCCAGGGTCCGGCGGCACGGGTGCTGATGAGCGGGGAGCTCAACCTCGCCAAGGAGACGCAGAACCTCCATGTCAGGGTCACGCCGGCGCTCGGGGACAGCCTCGCACTGGCTGGCGCATTGCTCGGGGGCCCGGTGGCAGGGATTGCGAGCTTCCTGGTGCAGCGGGCCTTCAAGGACCCGCTGGCGCAACTGGCGACCTTCGACTACGCGGTGACCGGCACCTGGGCGGAGCCGACGGTTTCCCGGACGGTGCGACCGGAACCGGGCATCGCGCCCGGCAACACCCCTGGCAACGCACCGTCGGCGATTGCGCCGGCGCCGGGCTGAGGCGGTGTCGATGCATGTGTTCCGGTTCATGGTCGCGCTGGCGGGCCTGATGGCCGTGCTGGCACCCGCCGTCGCTCCGGCAGCCGCTCCGGCCCCAGCCATTGCCGGCGTCCCTGCGGCGCTCCCGGTGAACGCATCCGGGCCGTGGACGATCGGCGATGAGGTATGGGACCGGCCGCGCAGCGCGGATGTGATCCGCACGCTGCCAGCGGTGCGCGCCGCCGTCGCGGCGCTCGCCGGGACAGCGCGCGGATCACTGGTTATTCGACACGCGGGCGGGCAGAATAGTGGATTACGTGCGGAGGAACTGCGCCACTGGCTGGTCGCGCTTGCCGTCGAGCCCGGGCGGCTGGAGATTGCGCCCGCCACCGCTGCCGTCATCGAAGGGCTGCCGCGGGGCTCGATGGTGCTGGAACTGGCGCGCTGAACGCAACGGAAGGCCAGTCATGCAATCGATGCCGATCGAACCCCTGCCAGGCGCGCTCGCCAGTCGCGATGCGCCGCTGCGCCAGTTGCCGTCCGGACCGTTCCGGGTAGCGGCAGTGCAGACGGTATCCGGTCCGGATGTCGCCAGTAACCTCGCCGACTGTGCAGCGCTGATTGCCGAGGCAGTCGATGGTGGTGCACGGCTGGTCGGACTGCCGGAATACTTCGCGATCATCGGCATGCGCGATCGGGACAAGGTGGCTGCGCGCGAGATTCCCGGGGACGGACCGATCCAGCAGTTCCTCGCCGATACCGCACGGCGCCACGGGGTCTGGCTGATCGGCGGTTCGGTCCCCCTTGCGTGCGACGATCCGGACAAGGTCTGGAACGCAAGCCTCGTCTACGACGACCGCGGCAATGCGGTTGCCCGCTACGACAAGATCCACCTTTTCGGGTTCGACAACGGGCGCGAGAAATATTCCGAGGAACGGACGATCGCGCATGGTTCGCGGGTGGTCGCCGTCGACTCTCCGTTCGGTCGCATCGGCCTGTCGATCTGCTACGACCTGCGGTTTCCGGAACTGTACCGTGCCTTGGGCGACGTCGACCTGATCTTCGTACCTTCGGCATTCACCGAGACCACTGGCGCCGCGCACTGGGAGCCGCTGCTGCGTGCGCGTGCGATCGAAAACCTCGCCTACGTGGTTGCCCCCGCGCAGGGCGGCGTGCATCCGAACGGCCGCGAGACCCATGGCCATTCGATGGTGATAGACCCCTGGGGGCGCATCCTTGCACAGCGCGCGAAGGCCCCTGGCGTGGTGCTGGCCGACATCGATCCCGCCAGCCAGCGCGAAGTGCGTACCATGCTGCCCGCGCTGACCCACCGTACCCTGCATTCCGTATGAAGGAACCGATGAACGCCAACACTCCGGCGCCTGCCGCCGCTTCCCCCGCCGCGGCGCGCGGCCTCGCAGACCGGTTGATGAATACCGCCGGCCAGTGCCTCCTCGCACCGTACGCGCTCGACAACGGTGCGCTGGGCAAGGTGTTCGGCAGCATCCTGAGCCACCAGGTCGACTACGCAGACCTCTATTTCCAGTACACGCGTTCCGAGGGCTGGAGTCTCGAGGAGGGGATGGTCAAGTCCGGCAGTTTCTCGATCGAGCAGGGCGTCGGCGTGCGCGCCGTCACTGGCGAGAAGACGGCCTTCGCGTATTCGGACGACATCAGCCTGCCGGCACTCGAGGCGGCTGCAGCCGCGACCCGCGCGATCGCCCGCGCCGGCCAGCAGGGGAGTGCGCCGCTGGTGCGTACCGGTGCGGCGCGCGAACTGTACGCCCCGAAGGATCCGCTGCTCAGCCTGGACGAAGGCCGGAAGGTCGACCTGCTCGAGCGTATCGAGCGGGCGGCGCGCGCGTGCGATCCCCGCGTTATCCAGGTCATGGCTTCGCTGGCCGGGCAATATGAAGTCGTGATGATCGCGCGCCACGACGGCCTGCAGAGCGCCGACGTGCGCCCGCTGGTGCGCATGTCGGTACAGGTGATCGTCGAGCAGGACGGGCGGCGCGAGCAGGGCAGTTCGGGCGGTGGCGGACGCTTCGATTATTCGTACTTCACCGACGAGGTGATCGGCCGCTACGCAAAGGAAGCGGTCGATACCGCGTTGCTCAACCTCGAGGCGCGTCCCGCGCCGGCGGGGTCGATGACGGTCGTGCTCGGGCCGGGCTGGCCCGGCGTGCTGCTCCACGAGGCGATCGGCCACGGGCTCGAGGGCGACTTCAACCGCAAGGGCACTTCGGCATTCACCGGCCGCATCGGAGAGCGGGTCGCTGCGCCCGGGGTCACGGTCGTCGACGACGGTACACTGCCCGAGCGGCGCGGTTCGCTCAACGTCGACGACGAGGGCAACCCGACGCAGCGCACCGTGCTGATCGAGAACGGCGTGCTGCAGGGCTACATCCAGGATTCGCTCAACGCGCGCCTGATGAGCATGCCGGTGACCGGTAACGGCCGGCGCGAGTCGTTCGCGCACCTGCCGATGCCGCGCATGACCAACACCTACATGCTCAACGGCGACAAGGATCCCGAGGAGATCATCCGCTCGGTGAAGCGAGGGCTGTACGCGGTCAACTTCGGCGGTGGCCAGGTGGATATCGTCAGCGGCAAGTTCGTGTTCTCGGCGTCCGAGGCGTGGCTGGTGGAGGACGGCAAGCTGGTGCATCCGGTCAAGGGAGCGACGCTGATCGGCAACGGTCCCGATGCGCTGACCCGGGTCACGATGATCGGCAACGACATGAAACTCGATGCGGGCGTCGGATCGTGCGGCAAGGAAGGTCAGAGCGTCCCGGTGGGCGTCGGTCAGCCCACGCTGCGCATCGACGGGCTGACGGTCGGCGGCACCGCTTGAAGCCGCGGCAGGTGCCGGTCGTCCGCGCCAGTGCCGGGATGCCGGCGCCTTGCGCCGGGGGATGGCTGCCTTGAGCATCGAACTTTCGCTTGAACTGTGGGCTGCGGTGTTCGCGGTGGTCGCGCTCGCCGGACTGCTGCAGGGGGCCATCGGCTTCGGTTTCCCGGTGATCGCCACGCCGATGCTCGCGATGCTGATGGACATCCGGACCGCTATCGTCGTCACGGTGGTTCCGAACATCGTCACCGGCGTGGTCGCCATCCTGCGCGGCGGCAACTGGCGCAGCAGCCTCGGGCGCTACTGGCCGGTCGCCCTCTGGACGCTGCCTGGCGCGCTGCTGGGCACGAAGATATTGATCTTCGCCCCCCAGGACTGGTTGAAGCTGTTTCTCGCGGTCGCGCTGTTCGTCTACCTGAGGCAGGAGGCATTGAACCGGATCGACTGGTCGACGGTACGCGCGCATCCCGGACGTGCCGGCGCGGTGGCTGGTTTCCTCGGTGGCTTCCTGTCCGGCTCGGTCAACGTCGCGCTGCCGCCGCTGCTGATCTATTTCTCGGCGCTCGGGCTGCCGATGCTGGTGATGACCCAGGTGATGAACCTGTGCTTCGTCTCTGCGCGCATGGTGCAGACGACCGGCCTGGCACTGGCGGGCCAGATCGATCGAGCCGCGATCCTGATCTCGTTTCCGCTGACGGCGCTGGCGCTGCTGACGATGTGGCTCGGCTGGCGCATCCAGGACCGCATCGATGCGAAGACCTACAAGAAGCTGCTGAAGGTCTTCCTGTGGGCGATGGCGATCGGGCTGGCGGTGCAGAGTACCTGGCACCTGCTCGCGGCCGCAGGCTAGGCGCCTGCGCGGCGGCAGCGCATCGGCACGCGGCGTCTCGCGCCGTGCTCGCTCGCTGCTGCGGGGTACCCCGCTCCGCTCGTGTCCTCCGGCTTCAGTCTCGAAGACGAGACCGAAGCCTCCTCCTTTACCTCGCTGAGCGGGGTACCCCGCAGCAGCGAGCCCGCCTCCAGCGGGCACCCGGCCACTGCACCGGGCACGCCGGAAGCCGTCAGGCCTTCGTCGATGCGTCGATCAGTTCGAGCAGGCGTACCGGCGATACCGGGGCTTCGGCGAGCCGGATGTTCCAGGGCGACAGCGCGTCCTCGATCGCAGCCACGATGGCTGGCGCGACCGGGATCGTGCCTGCTTCGCCGATGCCTTTGACGCCAATCGGATTGGTCGGGGAGGGTGTCTCGAGGAACACGACTTCGATGGGCGGTATCTCGGTCGAGGTCGGCAGGAGGTAGTCGGCGAAGGTGCCGGTCACCGGTTGCGCCTCATCGTCGTAGCCCATCTTCTCGAACAGCGCGTTGCCGATACCGTGCACGATGCCGCCGTGGATCTGTCCCTCGGCCATGGTCGGGTTCACCAGGCGCCCGCTGTCGTGCACGGCGACGTAGCGCAGGATACGCACCGCACCGGTGCCGGGATCGACCTCGACTTCGCAGGCATGGCAGGCATTGGCATGGGCCTGGCTGTTGGTCTGGAACAGTCCGGTCGATTCGAGGCCGGGAGTGATGCCGGGCGGCAGCGAGTAGCCCGGCGCGCCCTTGAGCTTGCGCGCGATGTCGCCGAGCGTGACGAAGCGGTCTGGCGCCGCGATCACCTCGACGCGACCGTCGCGCAGCCGCAGCGCATCCATCGGTACGCCGAGCAACTGCTCGCCGACCTTCAGCGCCTTGTTCCGGACCTCGACCGCAGCCAGGTGGACCGACGACCCCGCCATCACGGTCTGCCGGCTGGCGAAGCCGCCCATGCCGAGGGAAATGCGGCCGGTGTCGCCGCAGGTCACGTGGATCGACTCGAGCGGCACGTCGAGCTGCTCGGCGGCGATCTGCGCCAGCGCGGTCGCAAGCCCCTGTCCCATCGCGAGCGCACCGGTGTACAGATCGATGCGGCCCAGAGGCGATACGCGGATCGCGGCCGACTCGAACGGCCCGCGCGACGTGGCCTTCACGGCATTGGCCAGCCCGAGGCCCAGGTAGCGGCCCCGGGCGCGGGCCTCGCGCTGCCGCGCCGGGAAGCCGGCATAGTCGATGTGCTCCAGTGCGGCGGCCTGCGTCGCCGGGTAGTCGCCGCTGTCGACGATGGAGCGTACGCCCGCGCGGTTGGTCAGCCCCTTGTCGTAGGGCATCTTCTCCGGCGGGATCAGGTTGCGCAGGCGCAACGCTGCGCGGTCGATCGCCAGCTCTCGTGCGACCCGGTCCAGCAGCCGTTCCATCACGAAGGCAGCCTGTGGGTAGCCGGCGCCGCGCACCGGGATCACAGGGGTCTTGTTGGTCTGGCAGATGATCACGTCCATCCGGTAGGCTGGAACGCGATACGGGCCGGTCACCGAGGTGGCCGCGTTGTACGGCAGGTTGATGCCCTGCGGCGTGTACGCGCCCTGGTCGTGCAGCAGCCGGCCGCGCACCCCGCGGATGCGGCCGTCCGCGTCCACCGCGATGTCGACATCCCAGTACTGGTCGCGTTCATGGATCGCGCTGACGAAGTGTTCCGCGCGGTCTTCCACCCACTTCACCGGCCGACCGAGGCAGCGGGCGGCTGCGGGGATGGCGACTTCCTCGGGGTAGGTGAGGTACTTGCAGCCGAAGCCACCGCCGACATCCGGTGCGATCACGCGCACGTTGTGCTGGTCCATGCCGAGCATCGCGGCGATCGAGTGCATCACCTCGTGTGCCATCTGCGTCGAAGTCCACACGGTGATCGCGTCCTCGACCGGATCGTGGCGGGCCAGCACGCCGCGGCCTTCCATCGGATGGGCTGCGCCCCGGTGCACGAACAGCGATTCGGTGAAGACATGCGCGGCGCCGTCGAACGCGGCGTCGACCTCGCCGAAGCCGACCTGCAGTTGCTCGGCGATGTTGGACACCGCGTCGCTGCGCACGACCGGCGAGCCGTCGTCGAGCGCCTGGTGGCAGTCGTGCACCACGGGCAACGGTTCGAAATCGACCTCGATCAGCGCCAGCGCGTCCTCGGCGATCGCGCGCGACTCGGCGACCACCATCACCATCGCCTCGCCGACGAAGGCGACTTCAGTACAGGACAGTACCCAGGGCGTGATGTCCTTCTGCAGCGTGGCCGAGGGGAAGCCCAGCGGCATGCGCAGGCTGGTCAGCTCGCGCGAGATCATCTCGGCATCGAACACCGCGACCACGCCGGGCAGTGCACGGGCGGCCGACAGGTCAAGGCGGGTGATCCTGGCATGGGCGTGCGGGCTGCGCAGGAAGGCCGCATGCAATGGATCGGGCATGCGGATGTCGTCGAGGTAGCGACCCTCGCCGCGCAGCAGTGCCCGATCCTCGATGCGCGGCGCGCGGGCACCGAACATGCGGCGCGCGGTGTAGTCGTCCGCAGGTGCAGCGGTTGCTGGCTCGATGACCTGGCCGGCTGGTACGATCGTGTCCATGGATCAGCGCGCTCCGGGGGCTTTCGATGCCGCCTGCAGTGCTGCGGCCACGATGTTCTGGTAGCCGGTGCAGCGGCACAGGTGCCCGGACAGCACGATGCGCACGGCTTCCTCGTCGGGCGAGGGATCGTCGCGCAGCAGTTCGGTCAGCGACATCAGGATGCCGGGGGTGCAGAAGCCGCACTGCAGCGCATGCCGGTCGCGGAACGCCTGCTGGAGCGGGCCGAGCCCGGACGGGCCCGGCGTTTCGCCGGCCAGCGATTCGACGGTTTCGACAGAGCAGCCATCGGCCTGTACCGCGAGCATCAGGCAGCCGCGGGCCGACACGCCGTCAACCAGCACCGTACAGGCGCCGCAGACGCCGTGTTCGCAGCCGACATGGGTACCCGTCAATTGCAGGTCCTGGCGCAGGAAGTCGGCAAGGTTCTTGCGGTCGGCAACGTCGCGCACGTATGCCTTGCCATTGACGATCACCGTGATGGTGCGAACGGGCTCTTCGCGGCTCATGGCGTCCATCCTGCATCGCTGGTGGGTCCTGCGGCGGCATGCGCCGCGCTGCGCGACAGCGCGACCGGGATCGCGCGCGCGGCGAGGGTGCTTGCCAGCCGCTGCCGGTACCAGGCGGGTATCTGCGGGTCCCCGAGTGCCTCGACCCTGCCGCAGCAGTCGGCGGCCGCGGCGATGTCATCCGCGCCGACACTGCTGCCCAGCAGCCTCGCTTCGGCGTCCGGGACGCGCATCGGCGTCGAGCCGACGCCACCGAGGGTGATGGAAACGCGGCTGGCGCGGCCTGCGGCGTCCAGTTCGAGCAGCACCGCGACCGCGACGATCGCGTAATCGCCATGGCGCCGTGCGAACTCGATGAAGGCCCAGCCGTGACCCGGTGCCCACGGCCTGAAACGCACCTCTGCCAGGATCTCGCCGTCTTCCAGCGCGGGCGTCATCAGGTCGACGGCGAACGCGCGCATCGCCAGCTCGCGGCGCCTGCCCGGGCTGACGATCGCGAGGCTAGCGTCCATTGCCATCGCGACGGTGGGCTGTTCGGCAGACGGATCGAGGTGGCAGAGGCTGCCGCCGATCGTGCCGCGGTTTCGCGTCTGCCGATGGCCTACCCACTGTATGGCCTCTGCCAGCAGCGGCAGGCGTGCCTTCACCAGCTGAGAGAACTCGATCTCGCGCTGGCGCGTCATCGCGCCGAACACGATGTCTTCGCCCTCTTCGCGGATGCCGGACAGGGCTGCCACGCGGTTCAGGTCGATCAGGTTCTCCGGGCCGACCAGCCTGAAGTTGAGCATCGGCATCAGGGACTGCCCGCCTGCCAGCAGGCGCGGGCCTGGCAGGGTGGCGGCGAGCGACAGTGCCTCGTCGAGCGTACGCGGCGCGTGGTAGCGGAACGGTGGGGCTTTCATCCGGTTGGCGCGCCTACTCCTGCTTGATGCCGGCGACGGCGGCAATGCGCCGGTAGCGTTCGACGTCGGCGCGCAGCAGCTTCGCCGTGTCTGCACCGGAGCGGAAGAAAGGATCGAGCCCGGCACCCGCGAGCTTTTTGCGCAGGTCGGTTTCCTGCAGCACGGCGCGCACGTCCGCCTCTACCTTCCTCACCACGTCATCGAGTGTCGCGGACGGGGCGAGCAGGCCGTAGTAGTTCTCGACCGCGAAGTTCTTCAGCTCGGGCATGCCAGAGTCGCGGAAGGTCGGAATGTCGGGTGCCAGCGGCGATCGGTCCTGGCTGCTCAGGGCCAGCGCGCGCAGCTTGCCCTGCTGCACGAAAGGCAGTGCGCTGGCGAGCGTGACCGCGATCACGTCGAGCTGGCCGCCGACCGCGTTGGCGACCGCGATCGCGCAGCTGTGCGGGATGTGCAAGGCCGATGTCCGGGTCTCGAACTTGTAGAGTTCCATCGTGAAGTGATGCGTCGTGGCCATGCCGCAGCTCGCATAGTCGAGCTTGTCGGGCTGGGCGCGCAGCAGGCCGGTGAACTCCTGAAGGTTGTTCGCCTTTACCCGCGGGTTCACCGCGAGCACGATCGGCGCGGCGGTGGCGAGCGCGACCGGCTTGAAGTCCTTCAGCAGGTCGAACGACAGCTTCGGCAGCAACGCCGCGTTGACCGCGTGCGAGGCGGCGACCAGCAGCAGGGTGTAGCCGTCCGGGTTCGCTCTCGACACGAGTTCGGCGCCGACACTGCCGCCGGCCCCGGTGCGGTTCTCGACCACCACCGGCTGTTTCCAGAGTTCGCCGAGCCGTGCGCCCAGGATGCGGCCGGTCAGGTCGGCGCCGCCGCCCGGCGGGAAAGTCGCCACGAACCGAACCGGCTTGGTGGGGAAGGAAGGCTGGGCGGCGGCCGTGGCTGGCAGGGCTGCGAGCAAGGCACACAGCAGCGCCGCGTTCAGGCGGCTGGCAGGGCGCTGCCGTGAGGAAGGACGCAGGGGATCGGAGGGCATGGGGTCGGTCCATTGAATGAGGCGCGATTATGCCCCGGCGCGCCAGCCCGCATCCGATCAGTCTGCATGACCGTAGCGGTTACTCCGGCTTGATGTTCGCGACCGCGGCAATGCGCCGGTTGCGCTCGATGTCGGCGACCAGCAGTTTGCGGGTATCGGCAGCCGACCGGAAGAACGGATCGAGGCCGGATGCCGCCATCCGCTTCTGCAGGTCCGGGTCCTGCAGCGAAGTGCGGACGTCGGCTTCGATCTTCGACACGATGCGATCGGGCGTTGCCAGCGGCGCAATGAAGCCGTAGTAGTTGTCGACGGCGTATGCCTTGAGTTCGGGCATTCCGGAGTCCCGGAACGTCGGGATCTCCGGGGCGAGCGGCGAGCGCGCCTGGCTGGCCAGCGCGATCGCGCGCAGCTTGCCCTGCTGCACGAACGGCAGTGCCGTGGCCAGGGTGACCGCGGCGATGTCCAGCTGTCCACCCATGACCATGGCGACCGCGTTCGCGCAACTGGTCGGGATATGCAGCGCGGCGGTTTTCGTCTCGAACTTGTACGACTCCATCGCGAAGTGATGGGTGCTGGCCATGCCGCAGCTTGCATAGTCGAGCTTGTCGGGCTGGGCGCGCAGCAGGCCGGTGAATTCCTGCAGCGTGGTCGCCTTCACCCGCGGATGCACGACCAGTGCCACCGGTGCCGAGGTGGCCAGTGCCACCGGCTTGAAATCACGCACCAGGTCGAACGGCAGTTTCGCCAGCAGGGCGGCGTTGACCGTGTGGGTGGTAGCCACGACCAGCAGCGTATGGCCGTCGGGTGTTGCACGGAACACCAGCTCGGCGCCGAGGCTGCCGCCGGCGCCAGGCCGGTTCTCGACCATGACCGGCTGCTTCCACAGTTCGCCCAGCCGGGCACCGACGATGCGTCCGGTGAGGTCTGCACCACCGCCGGGGGAGAAGGTGGCCACCAGGCGGACCGGTCGTGTCGGCCATGCCTGCGCCGTGGCGGCAGCTGCGGCGGCGCCGGGCTGGGCAAGGGCGGGCGCGCTGAATGCCGCGGCGGCGAAGGCCGCAAAGAGGGCGCTGGCAGCGAGCGAAGCCACGCGCTGGGCGGCGTGGCCGGGAAGGAATCGAACGTGCATGGTGTCGGTGCCTGTGATGGACGGAATGGAAGGGGCGGCTGGCGGACAGGCGACGTGCAGCCCGGGCGCGCCGTCGGCTGGGTGCTAAGCCTCGAAGCGCATCGACAGGTCGAGTGCGCGCACATCCTTGGTGAGGTTGCCCACCGAGATGCGATCGACGCCGGTTGCGGCGATCGCGCGCACCGTGTCGAGGGTGATGCCGCCCGAGGCCTCGAGGCGTGCGCGGCCGGCGGTGAATGCCACCGCCGCATGCATCCGTTCGACCGAGAAGTTGTCCAGCAGGATCAGCGTCGCGCCGGCGTCGAGCGCCTCGGCGAGCTGCGCCTCGGTCTCGACCTCGACCTGGAGCGGCTTGCCCGGCGCCACACGGGCGGCGGCCCGGATCGCCGCCGTGATGCCGCCAGCGGCCGCGATGTGGTTCTCCTTGACCAGCACCATGTCGTAGAGGCCCATCCGGTGGTTGGCGCCGCCGCCGGTGACCACTGCATACTTCTGCGCGAAGCGCAGCCCGGGCAGCGTCTTGCGCGTGTCGAGGATCCGTGCCGGTGCGCCTGCAATCGCATCGACATACTGACGGGTGCGCGTGGCGACGCCCGAAAGGAGCTGCAGGAAATTCAGGGCGGCACGCTCGGCCGTGAGCAGCGAGCGCGCCGCTCCGCTTACCCGGCACAGTGCCTGCCCGGGGGCCACGCGCTCGCCTTCGGCGACCAGCCACTGGACGGAAGCCGACGGATCGACCAGCCTGAATACTGCATCGAACCACGGTCGTCCGCACAGCACTGCCGCCTCGCGGGCGACCACCCGCGCAAGCAACCGGGTCTCTTCGGCAATCAGCGCCGCGGTCAGGTCACCGCTGCCGACGTCTTCGTCCAGTGTCCGGCGGGCGTCCTCTTCGGCGTGGCGGGCGATCAGTTCTGGCGGGAAGCTCATGCGTTCTCTGGAGGGGTCCGGGCACTGAAGGCGTCGATTCTAGCCAATTGCCCTTATGATCGCGCGATGGTCGCGAACAGCGTGCGCCGGCCGCGCCGATAACGGCAGACGACACTGCACGCAGGGGGAATCCTCGATGTCGGACATCACGCATGTCGTGTCATGGGGGCTGGGTACCATCGCCGGGTTTGCGGTCCTGGTCGCGCTGGTGTTCGTGCTGCTGCGCGACATCACCCAGCAGCGGCACACGATCCTGCGCAACTATCCGGTGATCGGGCACCTGCGCTACTTTTTCGAGAACCTCGGCGAGTACTTCCGCCAGTACTTCTTCGCCGGGGATCGTGACGAGATGCCGTTCAACCGCGCCACGCGCGGCTGGGTGTACCGGCTGGCGAAGAACGAGGGTGGCATCGTCGGGTTCGGTTCTACCTACGACCTGCGCCAGCCCGGATCGATCCTGTTCGTCAATGCGCCGTTCCCGGTGCTCGAGGCCGACCGGTTGCCCACGCCAGCGCTGATCATCGGGGAAGGGCATTGCCGGTATCCGCTGCCCGGGCGGTCGGTCGTCAATGTCAGCGGCATGAGTTTCGGGGCGATCTCGGCACCGGCGGTGCGGGCACTGTCGATGGGAGCGAAGGAGGCCGGCTGCTGGATTGACACCGGAGAGGGCGGCCTGTCGCCCTACCACCTCGAGGGTGGCTGCGATGTCATCATGCAGATCGGTACCGCCAAATACGGCGTGCGCAGCCTCGATGGCAGCCTCGACCGCAGCCGGTTGAGGGAGCTCGGCCACACGGTGGGTGCATTCGAGATCAAGCTGTCGCAAGGTGCCAAGCCGGGCAAGGGCGGGGTGCTGCCCGCGATGAAGGTGACCGAGGAGATCGCGCGCATACGCGGCATACCGCCTCATGAAGACTCGATCAGCCCGAACCGCCATCTCGACATCGCGGACATCGACCAGCTGCTCGACCAGGTCATGATGATCCGCGACCTGACCGGGCGCCCGTGCGGCGTGAAAACCGCCGTCGGTGGCCGGGACTTCATCAATGAACTGTGCGAGGCCGTCCTGCGGCGGGGACTGGACGCGGCGCCGGACTTCCTCGTGATCGATGGCGGCGAGGGCGGCAGCGGTGCCGCGCCGCAGGTACTCGCCGACCATATGGCCCTGCCGATTGCCGAAGCCCTGCCCGGTATCGTGGACGCGTTGATCGAGGCAGGGCTGCGCGACCGCGTGCGGGTGGTCGCCTCGGGCAAGCTGGTGACCTCGGCGAAGGCGGCGTGGGCATTGTGCGCCGGTGCCGATTTCGTGAATACCGCCCGCGGCTTCATGCTGGCGCTGGGCTGCATCCAGGCGTTGCGCTGCCACACGAATACCTGCCCGAGCGGCGTGGCAACCCATAACCGCCGCCTGCAGCGCGGGCTGGTGGTCGAGGAAAAATACCTGCGCGTTGCGCACTATGCGCGGAACATGGCGAAGGAGATCGACATGATCGCGCATTCGTGTGGCCTCAGGCATGCGCGGGAACTGCGGCGCGAACATGTACGCATCGTGCAGGACGCCAACCGCAGCATCGCGCTCAGCATGATGCATCCCTACCCGAAGGCCGGGGAAGGCGGCCGCGGGATACTGCGCGCCTGAGCGGGCCCTGTCAGTCGATGCGCTTGCCGGCTTGTGCGTTCAGCCGCCGGCGATGAAGAACACCAGGCCGAGCAGGGACGCGACCAGTACCGCAGCACCGATCAGGCCGCCGATGATCGCCTGTGCCGGCGTGATCGAGCTGGCATCGGATTCGAGGTCGCGCGCCTTGCGGATGCCGAGGAAGCTGCCCAGCACGGCGCGCGCCACCGCCAGCGGTCCGGCCCGTTGCGGGGCTGGCGTGGCGGCCTTGGCCGCTGCAGCAGGGGTGTCCTGGGCACGATCTTCCATGGAGGCAGGATAGCAGAGCCTCGGGCCAGCGAGCCAATGCGGCGGCGCCCGGGCTTGAAAGCGGGTGACTAACCCCAATCTCCCTCGAAGACGAGAAAACGGAGGGCCCAACCCCATGCGCTTCGACAAGTTCACCACCCGCTTCCAGGAAGCATTCTCCGACGCCCAGAGCCTCGCCGTCGGTGCCGATGGTCAGTTCATCGAGCCACAACACCTGCTGTTGGCACTTCTCGAGCAGCAGGAGGGCGGCACTGCGGCGCTGCTCGGCAAGGCCGGAGGCAACGTGACCGGGCTGCGCGAGGCGCTGCGCGGGGCCATCGCGCGCCTGCCGAAAGTGGAGGGCCACGGTGGCGAGGTCCAGGTGGGCCGTGACCTCGCGGCACTGCTCAACCTTACCGACCGCGAGGCGCAGAAGCGCGGCGACCAGTTCATCGCCTCCGAACTGTTCCTGCTTGCCGCCACCGGCGACAAGGGCGAGACCGGGCGGCTGCTCAAGCAGTACGGTGTCGCCCGTGCCGATCTCGAGAAGGCGATCAGCCAGGTGCGCGGTGGCGAAGGCGTATCCTCGCCCGAGGCCGAAGGCAGCCGCGAGGCGCTGAAGAAGTACACGGTCGACCTCACCGAGCGGGCGCGCGCCGGCAAGCTCGACCCGGTGATCGGCCGCGACGACGAGATCCGCCGCGCGATCCAGGTGCTGCAGCGACGCACGAAGAACAACCCGGTGCTGATCGGCGAGCCCGGCGTCGGCAAGACCGCGATCGTCGAGGGTCTCGCCCAGCGCATCGTCAACGGCGAGGTGCCGGACAGCCTTCGCAACAAGCGGGTGCTGTCGCTCGACATGGCATCCCTGCTCGCCGGCGCAAAGTACCGCGGCGAGTTCGAGGAGCGGTTGAAGACCGTGCTGAAGGAAATCGCCCAGGACGAGGGGCGCACCATCGTCTTCATCGACGAACTGCACACGATGGTCGGCGCCGGCAAGGCCGAGGGCGCGATCGACGCCGGCAACATGCTCAAGCCGGCGCTCGCCCGTGGCGAGCTGCATTGCATCGGCGCCACCACGCTCGACGAGTACCGCAAGTATGTGGAGAAGGATGCCGCGCTGGAGCGCCGCTTCCAGAAGGTGCTGGTCGACGAGCCGAGCGTCGAGTCCACGATCGCGATCCTGCGCGGCCTGCAGGAGAAGTACGAACTGCACCACGGGGTCGACATCACCGACCCGGCGATCGTCGCCGCAGCCGAACTGTCTCACCGCTACATCACCGACCGCTTCCTGCCCGACAAGGCGATCGACCTGATCGACGAGGCCGCGGCGCGGATCAAGATGGAGATCGACTCCAAGCCCGAGTCGATGGACAGACTCGACCGGCGGCTGATCCAGCTGAAGATCGAGCGCGAGGCGGTACGCAAGGAGAAGGACGAGGCCTCGCAGAAGCGTTTCGGCCTGATCGAGGACGAGATCGCGCGGCTCGAGCGCGAGTACGCCGACCTCGAAGAGGTGTGGAAGGCGGAGAAGGCGCAGGTGCAGGGCTCGCAGCATGTGAAGGAAGAAATCGACCGCCTGCGTGCCGAGTTGAATGACCTGCAGCGCCAGGGCAAGTTCGAGAAGGTCGCCGAGATCCAGTACGGCCGGTTGCCCGCGCTCGAGGCGCAGCTCAGGCACGCGACCGAGGGCGAACAGGTCGCGGTCACCGGAAAGCCGAAGCTGCTGCGCACCCAGGTCGGGGCGGAGGAGATCGCCGAGGTGGTGTCGCGTGCGACCGGCATCCCGGTATCGAAGATGATGCAGGGCGAGCGCGAGAAGCTGCTGCAGATGGAGGCCGCCCTGCACCGGCGTGTGGTCGGCCAGCACGAGGCAGTACGCCTGGTGTCCGACGCGATCCGGCGCTCGCGCTCCGGGCTGGCCGATCCGAAGCGGCCATACGGTTCGTTCCTGTTCCTCGGCCCGACCGGCGTGGGCAAGACCGAGCTGTGCAAGGCGCTGGCCGA